>CAYFIF010000009.1:0-20873 GCA_964343085.1 uncultured bacterium
AGTTTAGATAGTTTTCTTATTAAAACAAATCCCTCATTATCAAAATTCCAGCTGGTGTCTGTTTGATTATCTGTTATAATACAAAATGCATAATCCCCCTTTGGAGCGTTTACGAGTACCACTTCTGACCGCGAACGGTTAATTGCGCCTTGCTTTGAAGCAACTTGAAAATTGGCAGGTATCTGAGATAATGCTTCCTCATCCCAATAGATTCGAGTTAGATGACGATACATTTTATCACTATATGATTTTGATACTACCTTACTTTCTCTAATCATTGTAATTAGATTAACCATTTCTTTAGCTGTTGTTTGTCCCCATCCAAATTTTTCTTTGTCTTTTTCTCGTCCTTTTGTTCTTGAATTAACCCGGGTGTTTTTAAAATTGTTTTCGGAAAGCCAATTATTTATTGTTTCCCCACCACCAGCAAGTTTTTGTAACCATAGACTTGCATGATTATCACTAAATGTAATCATGTGAGTTAGAAGTTTCTTTATTGTTATAGTTTCTCCATCTTTGAAACTAGATAATGCGTCTTCACCTTTCCATTTATATCCTATGGAATCTTGATAGTAAACAACAGTGCTATCTAGGCTTAGTTCTCCTTTTTTGATTTTATCAAAAATTTTAATCATTATAGGAATCTTAATGAGACTAGCGGTCGGCATTTTTTTGTTTTCGTTAAATCCAATTTCAAGATTTTGTGTTTTATGTTTTATGTAAATACTAACATCGCCATCAAACTCTTTCATAAGAGAAAAAATATTATCTTCAAGGATCTTTTTATTCATTCTAGAGTTACATGAAAAAATATTTATTAATAAGCATATTACTAATAAAATGACAAAATTATTTCTACCTCCAAAAATTATCATAAAAAAATATTTTATCTATAATATTTTGCAGACCGCCATGCTCCATAAATTTCACCTAGATATACAGAAATTGTCAAAAATCCGAATACAGGTCCTGCCACAGGCCGATTTTTCTTTATTGAGTAATAAGTTGTAGTTGCAGACATATAGAATGTCCAAAACCCCATTAGGCCATCCCAAAAATGATTAGAGTATACACGTCCAGAGCCAGGCAAAATCATTGAAAGAGATGCAGCAATCCTAGGGGATTTTTCTTTTTGGTTAGTTAATTTTGGATTTAAATAGTCTATTAAACGACCGTCATTAGAATGGAAGGGTTTTCCAAGTTTAGTGTGATAGTATAATGCAAATGGATTGCATCTAACAATTCGATCTGATGTTATAGCAGCGCCAGTAATTAATCCATGGTTTTTTATAGCATGTGATCCATAGTTGGAGCAACTTGGATAAAACTGGCAGTTTAATAAATTTGAATTATATGATATCCTCTGCCAAGCAGCTATGGGTAGGAGACTTAATTTTCTAACTGTTGATACTTTATTTGATTTAAACAAAGTATCAATTGGATATTTCGGTTGTCCAAAAATCAAGCTGCAATTAATTAAAATAAATATCCAATACATGTTTAAAATTACCAACTATAGGTTTAAACTGATGTAGTTCATTTATTAGATTTTAAAAGTAAAAAAAATATATTTATGGAAAGTATCATTGAACTAATTGGGAGTAATCCTGTGTACCAGGCAATCACTGTAATTTTAATTTTAATTTTAGTTTATGGTATAATGAAAAAAATTATAAAGCTGGTTATATCAATAGGGATTTTGCTGGTACTTTATTCGATTTATTTAAATTATACAGATCAAAATCTGCCAATAAACAAAGAAGAATTAAAAGATTCTTTGAGTGAAAATGTTGATAAAGTAAAAGACAAAGCAAAAACAGCGGTGGGTGGTGTTTTGGAAAATGCGAAAAATGAAATTATAGATGAGATTGAAAAAAAAACGGATAATTTAAAAAAAGAAAACTCTGATTTTAAAAAGTCAAAGTAGGTTACTTGCTATTTCTGCTAGCTCACTACGTTCTCCTTTTTCCAAAGTAATATGAGCAAAAATGTTTTCCCCTTGCATTCTACTATTTAGATGAGTTAATCCATTTGAATGTTTATCTAAATATGGATGGTCTATCTGATTAATATCACCAGTGAAAATTATTTTTGTGCCTTCTCCAGCTCTTGTGATAATTGTTTTTACTTCATGAGGTGTAAGGTTTTGAGCTTCATCAACGATAAAGAATGCTCTCTGTAAACTCCTACCACGAATATAGGCAAGAGGAGTTATTAACAACTTTTCTTCTTCTATCATTTTGTTAATTTTGTTTATGCGTTTATCATTTGATTTAAACTGATGTTTGATTACTGATAAATTATCAAATAGAGGTTGCATATAGGGCTCTAGCTTTGATTGTAAATCGCCGGGTAAGAAACCTAGATCGCGGTTACTAAGAGGAATAATTGGTCTAGCTAGATAGATTTTCTTATAATTGGATCTGGATTCTAGTGCTGCAGCAAGTGCGAGTAAGGTTTTCCCAGTGCCTGCGTTTCCTAAAAGAGAGACCAGTTGGATACGATTGTCTAAAAGAATATGCATAGCAAACGTTTGTTCTGCATTTCGCGGAATAATACCGTATGCTTTTTGTGAGTTAATACGAATGATTTTATTCTCAAATGCATCAAACGATGCTAGTACTGATTTTTTCCCGTTTCTTAAAATAAAATTTTCATTAGCTGTTAAATTTTTTAGATCGGGTATTAAATCAGAATCAATTTTATGTGATTTTAGTAGAGCTTCAATTTGATTATTTTCAATATTTTCTATTAGCCTGGTCCCGCTATAAAAACTTCCAATATTTTTAACTTTATCAGTCGTATAATCTTCAGATATCATTCCCAGAGAGCGAGCCTTGAGTCTCATATTTGTATCTTTAGATACCAGAATTACGGTACGATTTCTATATTTTTCATAAAGTCTATATGCGCAATTAATAATTCTATGATCTGGACAATCTTCTTTAAATGAAGCTTTAACTTTTTTATGCCAGGAATGGTTCACGACTACTTTTATTTTTCCTTCGGAAGCAATATCTTCTTGTTTTTTTAATTTGTGAATACCATTAGATATTTTATCTAATTGTCTTAGAAATTCGCGTGCGTTGTGATGAATTTGTTCATTGCCTCTTTTAAACCGATCAAGTTCTTCAAGTACGGAAATTGGAATTACGATTTCATTTTCTTCAAAATGATTGATACAGGAGGCGTCATGAAGTATGACGTTTGTATCTAAAATAAATAATTTGGGTTCGGTTATTTTCAAGATTTTACTCTAATGGTGGTAAATTATTTAATCTTAAAGTTAATTTTTATGAAACAATTTATAGTTATTCATTAAATAATAATAAAAAATAAGCAATGAGTATTTGATTTCGATTTGAATTAGCTTTTTTTCATTTTATAATATTGAATAAATAAGTTTATATAATACTATAGTATAAAAGATGCTAATAGATATAATACTTGCTGGGGTAATTCTAAACTCTTTTGTGTATAAATTTTGCTTTGTTTTATTTTTGTAATAATCCAATAGTATAACCAGTGTTTGATTGCTTAAAAATAAGTTTATAACAAATAGGAATAGTATAACCAGATGGTCAACAAATGTTAATGAGTTAAGCCAGTGACCAAGTTCCATTTATGCAATTAGGATTTCTCTAAATTCATTCAAGATGCATCCAGTTGCACCCCATACATGTTCTGATTCCAATTCAAAATAAGGAACCAAAACATCAATATCCTTTATTGATGTTTTTTTATTTTTTTTATTTTTTTTATTAATCAATGAATCTATGGACACCGTTATAATTTTTTGGACTTCGTGAATATTTGGGTAGGTATAGGGTTTAGTCTTCGTCCAGCCAATAAATGGGAATATTATAAAAGGAGTAACAGGGACTTTATATGGTGTTAAACTTCCAATTAACTTTACGTCTAATTGATTTACCCCAATCTCTTCTTCAGTTTCTCTTAATGCAGTCTCTTTGATTGATTCATATTTTTGTTTAGTGCCACCAGGAAGAGAAATTTGGCCCTTATGATATTGCAAATTATTTGCACGCTTAGTTAGAAAAAAATTCCATTCATTGTTTTTTGGAAAAATTAAAATTAAAACACCTGCTTGTGTTAATTTTTTTGAATTATTTCTGATTTTATATTTTTTATCTATTGGTTTTGCTAACATAGGTTTATGACTTTCTGATCCAGGAAGTTTAGAATTTAATCTGCCACTTAATTTTTTTATGAATTCAGATTTCATTAATTAGAGAAGATATTCTATATTAAACTATTATTCCTAATGTTTAAATGAAATATAAACATCTTATTTGGGACTGGAATGGCACGCTACTAGATGATACATGGCTGTGTATTGAATCAATAAACAAGATATTGTTAAAAAGGGGAATGCCAATCGTATTAAAAAAAGATTATAGAGAAACTTTTTCATTTCCGGTTAAACAATATTACGAGACTCTAGGTTTTGATTTTGTTAAAGAATCGTTTGAAAAAATAAGCTCTGAGTTCATACAATATTATAGGGATAATTTTCACAGGGTAAATCTCCATATTGATACGGAATTAATTTTAAATAATGTACTTGGAAGTGGTAGGCAACAATCAATTTTATCTGCATCCAAAGAAGAGAGTCTAATTAGTAATATAAATTTCTTTAATTTAGAGAATTATTTTAAAAAAATAGTTGGTATAAAAAATAATCTTGCTGATGGGAAGATAGATGCTGCATTATTGCTTTTAGATTCAATCCATATGAAAGGTGAAGATATTTTAGTTATTGGTGATACAATTCATGATAGTGATGTAGCAGAAAAAATAGGTGCAGACTGTATTTTGATTGACCATGGATATGTTAGCAGACAAAGATTAAATGCAACCAAGAGGAGCGTTTTTCCCAATTTGCTAGGGGTTTGGAACTATATTAATTCTTTTTAAAGAATAAAACTAAAGATAGACCTGTGTAAAATAAATCATTATTTTAAATTCATGGGCGAAAAAAATTGGAAACTGATAATGAAACTTCTAATAATAAAATTTTTTACTTTAATCATGATAGTTAATTCAACATTGTTTGGTCATTGCCAAGTGCCATGTGGTATCTATGATGATGTAGCTCGAATTAGACAAGTCCAGGAAGATTTTAGGACAATTGAGAAGGCGATGAGTCAGATAATTAATCTCAATTCTAAATCCAGCGCGCAAGATAAAAACCAATTGGTCAGGTGGATAAAAACTAAGGAAGAGCATGCAAATAATATCCAAAAAATATTAACAGATTATTTTTTGGTACAAAGAATAAAGTCAAATGAAAACCATAATTCAGTTGAATACAAAAATTATATTGACCAGATTTCAACAATCCATCAGATTTTAGTTGTGGCTATGAAATGTAAACAAACTGTTGCTGTTAATTATGTAGGTGAAGGGGAAAAAATAATAGAAAAATTTATAGATGTTTATTTTGACAAACATGGAAAAGAGCACCTTAATTTGTTTAATAATAAAAATTAGAATTAACTATTTTGTATTTTATTCATATATTGTTAAATAGAACATTTTAGAATTGTTGATTAAAATTTTCAAAGCCAGTATTCTTTTTATTAATTTATTTCTTGGGTTATTGTTTTCTCAGGCAACGGAGTGGGGGAAATTAGATTCTCTCGGCGGTTTGTATTACAATAATGGTGTTCTTTTTACCGGTGAAGCTATAAAATATTTAAATGGAGGACTGCAAAGGAGTAGATTTAAAGATGGGAAGCCAGAAGGATTATGGCAAATTACTAATCGTATTGGTGATCCAATGCTTTTATGTAGTTATTCCAATGGGAAGCCTAATGGACATTGGCAGCAATGGTATCCAAATGGGGAAAAAGAAATTGATGCAAATTTTATAGAAGGGAAATACAATGGCAGTTACAAAGAGTGGAGTGAAAAAGGAAAAAAGCTTATAGAGGCAAATTATGTCAACGGTCTAGAGGATGGTGAATATAAAGAATGGCATTTGAATGGGAAAAAAGCTGTTAGGGCAGAATATAAAATGGGGCAGCCTATTGGAGTTTATAAGGAGTGGTACGAATTAGGGAAAAAAATGCTACAAATAGAATATGAAAATGGAAAAGAAAATGGTAAGTGGATTCAGTGGTATCCTAATGGTAAAAAAGAAATGGTTTTAAATTTCAAGAATGGCATTGCATATGGCGAAGCAATTTTTTGGTTTGAAAATGGTAGTTTACAGGCAAAAGGAACTATCGTTGGTGACACTCCAAATGGGGATTGGATTTTACAGGATGCAAGTGGAGCAAGAAGGACAATGCGTGCTAAAACCCCTAAAGACTAGTTATGGTTTCATAAATTGAGCCATAGTATGAATCTAAAGTTATCGCTCTTTTTACTTTTTTCTTTATTGTATGCAAATGAACCAATCGAATGGGGCAGGTTAGATTCAGTGGGAGGGCTAATGTATCTTGAAAGAGATCTGTTTACTGGTCGTGTTTATAAGCAATTAGATATTGGTAAAATGGAGGGTGAATATTTAGCAGGTATTAGGCATGGAATTTGGCAAAAATACAATCGCATAGGTGAGCCGTTAATGTTGGGAGAATACGATAATGGTAGAAAAACAGGAGTTTGGAAGCATTGGTATTTAAATGGGAATAAAAAATTAAATGCCAAGTTTAAAGATGATATCTTGAATGGGAATTATAGGGAATGGTATGAGGATGGAACAAAAGCAGTTATCGCAGCCTATGAAAATGGAAAAGAAAAAGATAAATATTTAAGTTGGCATCCTAATGGAAAAAAAGCAGTTCATGCTTGGTTTGTAGCAGGATTACCAGATGGAAAATATAGAGAGTGGTATGAGGACGGTAAAAAACGTTTAGTTATTCCATATGAGAATGGTAAAGAAGATGGTACCTGGGTGCAGTGGTATCCTAATGGTAAAAAAGAAATGGCGATAGATTATGTTAATGGAGTACCTTGGGGTAAAGCCCGTTTTTGGTATGATACTGGAGAATTGCAAATAGAAGGCGAAATAATAAGTGAGACTAGCACAGGTGGTTTTATGATCAGAGACAAGGGGGGTAACAAACGGGTATATGAAGTTAGGTAATATTTTTTCTATCTATTGATAGAACTTCGCCCATTTAGAATCGGGCGCGATCGAAATTAATTCTTTTTCTAGATTTTTAGCTTTTTTAGTATTTTTAAGTTTTTTGTGAATTTGAATTATGTAATGTGTCAACTCTGGGATTTTAGCGTGATTTTTATCTTTCTTTTTAAGAGCGGAAAGAGAGTTCATCAATTTTCCAAGAGCCTTGTTTAATTGAACAGGGCTTGGACCTTTCATTGATTGTCTATAGTAGAGATGGTGCAGAGCTTCATCTTCTGCCTCTGCTCCACGCACACCAGCAACGGCAGTGATCTTGTCAACTTCGTGATCTTCATAAGAAGCTTCTTCTATTTCTGTCCACATAGTGTTATCCCACATTGCGTCCATATCCATATCTAGGTCAAGATCTTCATCGTCCTGTGACCATAGAGGAACAAATAGTAATAGTGATATTAATAGGTATTTCTTCATTATTTTCATCTAAATATAAGCAAATTTAATCAAAATTACTGAAATTTGGTGTATTTTCTCCCATACTCTCTATAAAATCTAATTGTGATACTAGCTCGGGTTTTTTCTGTTTTATTTCCTGATAAATTTCAAGAGCTTTTTCATATTTATATGTTCGATAGAGCGCTACTGCAAGATTTACTTTATATTCAATTTCTTGAGGGTCATGTTTTAAAGCTTTATTAAAATAGTCAATTGCCATAGAATAATTTCCGAGTCTTGCAAAGGTAACACCAACAGTATTATCACTACGTGCGCGTTGTTTTCGGTAATTAATTTTTGGAATATCTTCTAATTCGATTTCTTTTGGTTTTTCACTTAGCTCTACCAATCCAGATGAAGATTCCTCAGATAATTCTTTTTCTAGATCATCAGAGATTTCTAGTTTTGGACCAGCTGAAATATTACCATCTGCAGAGGCTTTAGCATCACCAAAGACATCATCTAACTTGCCAGAAAAAAGAGGGTCAATCGCAACTGCCTCATCATATTTTTGTTTAGCAATACCTTTGTTACCCATCATAAAATGGGTTATTGAAATATTTAATAGGTATCCAGCATGTTGACCTACTTGTTCTATGGCTTTATTAAAATATTGAAGTGCTTTATCATATTGTTCTTTTTTGGTGTAACATACACCTAGCGTATTTATAGCATCTGGAAAGTTAGGCTTCATATTAACAGCTGTCTCAAGCATATCGGTAGCTTCTTTATATCTAGAAAACTCCATATATTTGACTCCAGCATCATAATAATCTTCAGCTTTTTTTAATTTTCCTCCAACTGCATTATAAACTATTTGCTCCAACCAAAGTCCATATTGTTTTATATCTTTTTTAAGAAGATCATTAATTCCAGATATTTCTGGCATAGGCATATCTGGAGTAATATGTGAACCAGCAAGATATTTGGCTGATGCTTCTTTAACAGAAATTTCATTAACAAAGTTTCCTGCTTTCATTTCATTGTATTTTAAAGCACCTTGTTTCCATGCGCTGAAAAATGTTTTCCCTACCAAAGTAGCCTCTACAGGGATCCAGACCTTATCGTTTAGAATTACATATTCTGATTTATCTAAAAAATATTTTTCTGCATCATCTGGTTTGACTCCGCTGTCAAACATAAGGAAAATATGGCCCTCTCCGGGTTTAAATACATCTAAAAACATTGTTTCAATACCTAAATTCCCCATCATTGAACCAAATAGAGCAGTCAAATCATCACAGTCACCTATTTTATCTCTGAGCATATCGCCTGGATATTTTACGGAATCAAAGGTTGATTTATCATCGGCAATGTCTAAGAATGGGGTTTCTAAATCAATATTATATACTAAGCCATGAAAGCCAAGAGCGTCATAAAGTATAATCGCTCTTCCTAAATTTGTTCTACCAAAGTAATCATTTAAAACGGGTGTATAATACTGAATAAAACTACGTGTAAATTTATCTAGCACAGCATCAGCAGGAGTTACATAACATGCTATCATGTCAGGGTTACTCCAGGTTAGTTTTCCTTTACCTAGTACGTATGAGGATTCTAATTTTTTTTGTGCAAATTTTTCTTCTCCATCCTGCTTATAGGTAACCTTTATCTCTGGTTGAACTAAATTATCGAATGTTGCTTTTTTTGATGTTAAGACATCGCTCGAGAAAGAGACACCTAGATCATACTCTTCATCTGATTTTGGGGGGAGGGTGATGCTTTCCGAGTGGGCGTTATCCATCATTGTTGGTAACAATACCGAAACTGTAACAGGCAGGTCTTCATCAGAGATATTTTTTATCCCAACTTTCATAAAGGGGTTTGCTTCGTAATATCGATGCAAAGACCTAAAAATAGGATTATAATTAATAGTTGAATTTCCTATACTTACAACTGCTGGGCTTAACTGATAAACTAAAGATACCCGATGAGTTGGATCTAAGTATGGTTGTTGTTCAAATCCATAATTAACAATAAAGCTTTTAAATTTTAAAGCTAGACCGCCCGAGAAGATTAGCATATTCTCTTTTTCTAATCTGTTTTTTTGAATTCCAGCCCTAAGCATTAATTTGTTTAGAATCGAAAGCTCAGTCCCAAGATGGTATCGATCTCCAAGATCAGCCGATATGGTAAGATTGTTTAAAGGCATGTAAGCGATGCCTAATCGGACGGCTTGTCGCAGGATAGTCTCAGTTACTTTATTTTCATACTCTACATTTGTTCCACCAATATCATAAACCCCCAGACCAAGTTTAAAATTTTTCAACGGTGAAATTAGAAGGCCTATATCAAAACCAGTCCCGCTGCTTTTTCCATAAGAGGTTCCATCAAGTAACATATCCCTCATTAGGTATTTTATTGTACCCCCAATTGATAGGATTCTATGCGGCTGATAGCCTAAGCTGAAATTAAGTTTATTTTCACTATACCCGAGTTCACCATCATCCAACCCGGTGTTTAACCAATCAAAGCCCAATGCCATTTTATCCTTGTAAATGATCGGTCTGGTAAATCCGAAATAGGATTGATTAATTCCAAGATTGTATAAATTAGTGTAGGTTAGGGTGAACTCAGTTCTCCTAAGCCGGGGTAAACCTGCAGGATTCCAGGTTACAACATTTCCATCATCAGCAAGAGCGACAAATGCGCCCCCCATACTAAGTGGTCTCGCTCCTACAAATAATTGGTCAAAGCCTTGGGCATTTACTAAGCTTAGTATAATAGAGATAACTAATATAATTTTCATCTATTTAAAACACCTACCGTAGAACGAATTACCAAATCATTTTTTTCTATTGTTGCAATGTACAGTCCACTAGGGACTACATTTTTATTATTATCCTTACCATCCCAAGAAACAATATTTGGGCCACTTCGAGTAGGCTCTGGTTTTGAGGTCCATACAAGCCTTCCGGAAAGATTAAAAACACGGGCTATAACATTTTCCTCATTTTTCATATAAAAAAGGAAGTTAGTTTTTGGAAACTCAAAAACAGAACCACCAGGAGAGAAAATTCTTGGTTGGCAGATTAGTTTAGAGTAGTCCATGTAGTCATCATTTTTTAGAGAATCCTCATCTGAGATAAATACCCCAAACATTCCCAATGAATCCACATGTGTTTGGATATAGGATTTTTGATTTAGCGTAATGCGAGATCCACCAAGATATGTGATATTCTGATAATTACTATCTATCCTTCCGATGAATGGAAACAATGAATCAGAGGCCAATGAATCAGAAAAATTTATTCTAATAATACATGGTTTATTTAGGCTTAGTTGAGGGGAAGTAGTTATCGTATATAGTTCTGTTATTAAATATTTATCTCCAAAGGATGAATTAATGGCGTTCTCAGATTCAAGTATATTTACATTAATATCTTGTGAAATACTATTTTGAGGAAATAGGATAGTTACTTTTCCATTAGTGGATAAAGAAGTACCTCCATATTGTGAAATAACGGTCTCAGGTGTTTTATAGATTGAGACTTTTTGCATCATATTCTGTCGGGCATCTTGTGCGCCAGAAATATGTACCTGAATTGCTTTTCCAGTGTACCGCAAACTATCGTTATCTGGCAAAAGAACAATGCCAGTCCAACTGTCTGCATTAAAACTTTGTTTTTCTACAGTTAATGTATCTGGAATACTGTCGTCATTTAAATCGGGATTTTCAGGGTGTGTAATTTGTACAACGGGCTCAATAAATGTATCAAGGAAGAAGTCCTCCTTAAATTTAATAACAAGAATAACTTGTTCTTTTGTAACATAGTTTGCTTGAACTGACTCAATAGTGGGAGCAGTGACATCTATATAAAACTCATGCCAACTAGACCATTCAGATGCTGATTTAGCGTGGTCTATCGAACGAACTCGCCATTTGTAATTTCCTTCTGGAATATTTCTCAAATATCTGTATGTTAAATTAGTGGTTCCAGTCAGCCCAATTCCGTAATGCCCAGTTATAATTTCATGTTCATTTTCTTCTGTGCCAACCTGTAATTGGTATAATAAACCTTCAACAGGAGTTGACCCTCCGCCAGGGTTTGGGGGGTCAATGCTAGGGTCCCACTTAAGTGTTATTTGATTACCATTTATTGATGTTCCATCAAGCCCAAATACAATGTTGGGGGGATGATTTTTATTTGTCAAACTTTCTAGATTATCATAAACTTTTGCAATTATATCCTGATTTGCTTTAGCTCCGGCTATGAATAAATCTAGGTCTCCATCATTATTATAGTCTGCCCACGAGGATGAGCTATAACCAACACTATCTAATGATAGGGTTAGATCAGGGGAAAATTGTCCAGAATTAGATTGAATATAGATTGTTGATATAGGTTCGGTTCCATCTGCGCTTGATAAACCAGTTATCAACAAATCCAAGTCTCCGTCATTGTCATAGTCTGCTAAGTCAGGTTTACCATAGAAAACTCCATCGATATCGGTTTCAATAGCTTCAATTGAATACCCAAAATTTTTAACCAAAAAAGTTGATGGTTGATTTTGGAAATTGAGACCAGTAACAACAAAATCAATAAGTCCATCATTATTGAAATCTCCAAAATCAACTGCGCCGGCTGTTACACCTAAATATCCCTTATAGTGGCCAAGGCTATTTTCTAAAATATATGATGGGTCATTTAAATATACTCTTGCTGAGGTCCCACCAGTAGAGTCTCCACCAATTGCTACTAGGTCTAAATATCCATCATTATTCATTTCAACCCATTTTACAATACAAGGAAAGATGGGGATTATATTTATTTGTTTATCATCAAAAACTAAAACACCATTATCATTATTGAAAATCTTTAGAAGTCTAGCCCCTGTATAGTCTTGACCTCCAATAACTAGATCAAGATCGCCATCATTATCATAATCTCCCCAATCAAAATTATTTGACCCACCTATAATGCCTAAGTCAACACCTAATCCAATATCCGCAGTCACATTTACTTGCTGATCATATATAAGTGTACTACTATTATTATCCCAGTAATAAAAGGCGGTTCCTGGGAAGGTGTTGAAATTTTCAACCTTGAAACCAGATAAACTAAAATCCAGATGCCCATCATTATTATAGTCTGCCCAAGAAACATGCCCACCAAAGAAGGATAGTATATTTTGATTAAGATCTTGTTTTAATAATCCCTCATCATTTTCAAATAATAACGTGACTTTATTACCATCAAAAGAAGTTCCTGTAATAGCTAAATCTGTTAGTCCATCTTTATTAAAATCTGCCCAACCAGGAGCTGAAAAATATACACCTGGAAGTGATTGGGTAGATGTCGCCAGGCGAGGTATAAACAATTCTTTTTCATTTGACCAATCTGATTTTATACCAGAAGCATCAACAGTTTGTACGCTCCAATAGTAATTTCCATGAGGGATCTCATTAAACTCACGGACTAGTAAGTGCCCAGCATTAGTGTTATGGATTGGCGTGGCAGATGATAGGAGCCCGTTTTCTCCTGTATTTCTTCCAATACGCAAATTATATTCTAAACTAGAGGGCGTTTGGTTAGCATCAACTCCTGATCCCCAAGTAAACACTACGCGAGTGCTAACTACAAAACTAGTAAGAGCAGATGGGGCACTGGGTTTTTGATTAGTGTTAGAAATGTCATTAATATAAATATTAGTAAATGAGCTATCACCATCATAAAAATCAGTAGTCCCGTTTGCAATTAAATCTGGGTTTAGATCATTATCTATATCCGAAAACCTTACTATTCTTGCTCCAGGAATAACCTTTATTTTAGAAAAATTGAAATTTCCATTATTCACATAAATATGTCCCTTGAGAGAAACAACAGTGCTTGAAAAATTTGTAACTGAATCTGCACCAGCTATAACAAAATCTATCAATCCATCAAGATTAAAATCAGTTACATCAATTGTTCCGTATGCTACACCAAAATCGATTTGATTTTCAGATAAAGTGAATGTACCAACTGGTTCATTTACATATATTCTGGTTAAGAGGGAGTTTTCAATATTATTCCAGCCGGACA
The DNA here is from genome assembly GCA_964343085.1 of uncultured bacterium. Classification (GTDB taxonomy): domain Bacteria; phylum Fidelibacterota; class Marinisomatia; order Marinisomatales; family UBA1611; genus CAZLPW01. The sequence goes on from CAYFIF010000009.1 coordinate 13,630, forward strand.
TAATTAAATCTTTATCTCCATCTCCATCAAGATCTGCAAAACGGAATGCGCCAGCCTTTAATCCTATTAGGTCTTGGTTCGTATCTTCAATGAGTCGTCCAATAGGCTCATTCTGATATAGTCGTGTTACGCTTGCTGATGAGTCAGCTGTTTGTCCACAAATAATTAAATCTTCATCTCCATCGTTGTCATAATCCACCCATGAGCTGTTTCCATTAAAAAGACTTGGGAAAATAGTATTATAGTCTCTTTTTAATATTCCGTTTTCTTGAACATATAGCCTATTCAGTATAACATCCTGACTCTCATCAGCGGCCATTATAAAAAGATCGGAAGCACCATCCATATTGACATCTCCCCATTTAGCATCGCTATATGTTAGATCTAGTCTTTCTAAAAAATCATACCCTGAATCAGACATATTTCCATTATTATTTAGATATAATTTAGATTTGGCTGACCCCTGTAAATACGCATCTATATATCCATCTCTATTAAAATCACTAAGATCAATACCACCAATACCACCAAAATATTCAGCGATCGTATCAGGATAAGATATAATATTTGATTCTAAAACTCTTTCAAATACACCATTCTCATTCCCGCTATATGTATCCAAAAAGATACCAAATCTAGTAGAATCGTATCCGGAAATAATTAAGTCTTGTATTCCATCATTATTAATATCAGCAATTTCTATACTATTTGCCTTTGATTGATTGAGTGTATCTGAAAGAAAATTATTATAGGTGAAATTTTGTGCTGAAATGAAAGAACAAACACATAAAATACTTCCAATATATCTAATGAGTTTATCCGACAACATTTGGTGTGATAAATATCAAAAGTTCTCTTTGTTCTTTTTCAATGCTATTTGTTTTAAATAATCTACCAATAAAAGGTATTCCACTTAGAATTGGTACGTATTTCATATTTTCAATAGTATTTTCTGCTATTAAACCACCTAGAATAACTGTGTCTCCATCGGTGACGGTTACCTGAGTTTGTACAGATCTAGAAGTTGATCTAGGTCGATCTGTGGATATTTCTGCTGCAGACAATAAAGCTTCAACACTCGCATCTACACTTAGAGTTATTTGGTTATCACCATTTAGTCTAGGAGTTACAGTAAGCCTAATTCCAATACTCCTTTCTGTCACAGCATTTTGACTGATTAACATAGCAGCAGCTCCTCCAGCATAGGGAGAATTAAAATTGGAACTAGTGTTTTCACTACCTGAGGAACTACCTGAGGAAGTCAGATTAGAACTAGCCATCGGGTTTTGCTGATTAAGGTTGCCTTCGATGTAAACAGATGTAGTTACATTTGTGGTTGCGGCGTGGTTGTCTAATGTTGTGACTGATGGACTAGAAAGCAATTTTGATTTACCCTGTGCTTCCATTATCTTTAATGTATTTAAAAGTTGATTCGGGTTTAGAGTGGCAATCGTTATGTTGTTTAAACTAAAAGGGATTAGTCCAAGACCATTCCCGGAGGTATCGGATAAACTGCCATATTGAATTGGTTTCGATGACCAGTCAAGCCCTTTTCCTTTTTGAGTATCTAACTGAGTTTCAATAAACCTAACAGAAATGTTTATATTAGGTATTGGATTATCTAATTCTTTAATCATCGATAGTACTCGTGATATATTATCCTGAACATCTGTAATAATTATTATATTTTCTGCCCCAGCAGATCCACTACTTGATAAGGGAGAAAAAGTTGTCATCTTACCTTGGTCAGTGAAAATGTTACCGAGTGGACCGCTAAGACCACTCGCATCAATATATTTTAATTTTACTATTTCAGTTTGCAACTCTCCAATCATTCTAGCGTCAGACCTTTTGATAATTATAATATTCTCCTTGATAAAATAACTGTATCCATTAGGTTGTAGTATAGCATCTAAAGCAGCGCGAACAGAAACATTCTCCAAATTTGCTGTAACAGTGTCTTGAACATCAGGGGTGATGACTATATTAAGGCCGGTTAATTCTCCTATTAATTCAAGCACATTACGGATATCTGAATCATTCATGTTGATTGACATTTTATGATTTAAATCATAAAATGTTTTGCTCTGCTTATTATCCTTTTCTTGACTAAAAAGGAAACAAAAACAAATTAATGTACAGAAAAAATATTTACTTAATATTTTATGTGCCAACATCTCTGATAATTTGGGTGCGCCCAGATCTAAAAGTAATTTTATTTGACTCAATTTTATCAATTGTGAGACTGCTTATTCTATCGCCCTCTCGATAGCGATATCCATTAATAATAACAATTGCAGTTTCACCAATCACAGCAACAGATTCAATTTTCAAATCATTTACACCTTGAATATCTGACTGTTTAACTAGAGGATTACTTGTGTTATTCAATTGGTTTTGAAGTTCATTGGTACTGCTACTAATGGTAGTTTTTTGCTCCTGATTTGATTCAAAAGGGTTTCTAACCCAGACAAAATCGTTTTTTGTTTCATTCGAAATCTGTTTAAAATTTTTATAAGTATTCTTTGAATTTGTTTCTATTTTATTGGTATTTACTTTTGGTGGGGTGGATATTGTATTTACCGTACTAACTTTTTCTTTTTTTAATTTTTTTGTTGGATCATTAATTAAAGAGTTCCCAAAAATAAACAATGAAATAATCAAAATAGTTGTAAGTACTTTTAATCTATTAGTCATAGATGTATAACGAGCTTGTACCTGATTTATTTACTTGTTAGTGTCCACACACCGTCCCAGTCATCACCAGGGGAGTTAGATAAAAAATGTTCACACCGGGGAATATAAATTCTACTTGGATTAGTTTTTCTTCCTGGAAACATATCCTCAAGCTCATCTGACGCTTTGAATGCCTCAATAGCTTTAACCCATTCTTGAGCCTTGTACAGTTTTAATGCTTCCTCATATGCAGGAAGTATTTTTTTATAAACATCAGGTTCCTGACCAACTTCAGATATTAATTCATAGACTTTTACTGGTTCTTCTTTTCCCATTACTCTAACATAATCCAAATCGCGAACAACGACCTGATCTTTTATTGGTTCATAAGTACTTGCGGCAATTTGAATATAGATACCATATTGTTTTGCTGAAGATTCTAATCGTGCCGCTGTGTTAACGTTATCACCCATCATGGTATAATTCATCCTTGATTCAGATCCCATGTTACCAGTTACCATTTGGCCAGAGCTAATACCAATTCGATTTTGCATATGATGGACAATTTCAGGCCATCTGTCACCTTCTTCTTGCCAACCTTGTCTTAAAACTTCTAGGTTTTCCTGCATCTTGATTGCTGTTTTACAGGCTTGAAGCTCGTGATTTTCGACTTCAATTGGAGCCCCATAAAATGCAACTATAGCATCACCAATGTATTTATCCAAAGTTCCATTATTTTCAAGGAGAACATTTGTCATATCCGTAAGATATTGGTTTAAGAGTGTGACAAGCTCGCTTGCAGTTAATTTTTCTGAAAATGCAGAAAAACTTTGAATATCAGTGAAAAATGCAGTGTGGTAGCCTTCTTCTCCTCCCAAGGAAGGTTCTTCACCACTTTCATACATTTGGTCTATTAGTTCAGGTGATACATAAGTTCCAAAAGATTCTTTTAAAAACTCTTTATTCTTTTCTTCCTGTATATAATTATAGATTGTTATTCCAAGATATCCAAAAATCATTGTAACAAGTGGTCCAAACATATCTAGCCACACATACTTGTTTTCAAATAACCAAAAACAGGTATAGGCATATATCCCGACTAATGAAAATATTGCAACCCCGCCAATAGCAGCGCTCAAGGAAGAGACACCGAAAGAGAGAAAAATTGCGATACCAATTATAATAACTATAACTGATTGTTTAGATATTTCCGTTATTATTTTATTATCTAAAATAGTATTTAGTGCATTAGCATGTAGACCCACCATAGGGTAGCGAGCTTCAAATGGCATTGGATTGAGATCAGATGTACCGGTGGCAGTAAGTCCGTAGTACAATTTTTTCCCAACAAACTCAAATGGGACTATCATTCTTCTGTTTGGACCTTTCCCGGCCCGTTGGACTCGACTATTTCCGTAGAAGAATAATGGTCGTTGTTGGTTAATTAATCCCAATCGATAAAGGTTAGACACAATATTGAAGTCTCTGTCTAATGCTATTAATTGTGCCTCAATTTTTTTAAGATTTTTTTTATCTTTTTCATTTTTTGTAATTTTAATTTCGTTAATTAGATCTGTCTGCAGCTTTTCTAAAGTAGAAAACTGATAATTCTGTATGCCAGTTTTGAAACTAATAGCGCCGCTTAACATTAGACTGTCCAAGTTAGCATATCCATTAACTTTAAAAGCATTTGCAATAATATTATTATTCCTCAGAGGATTATACATGAATGGGGGAAGTTTTTTAAAATCAGCGGCTGTTTTATCAGGGTTTTTCCTTATATACTTTTCAGCAATACTTAAAGGGTAAAGTTTTTTAGCAACATCAATAATCTGTTTTCTGTCTCCAGGCATAGTTTTTACTACGCTTTTTAACAATTCTGGAGAATAGATTTCTCCGTCAAAATTTTCATAAGCAATGCGTTTATATTCTGAAAGAACGTAGTTAGGATATTCAAGTTTTTGAAAATTTTTGACTACGTTGTATGGGTAGTGCATTACATCAAATTCATTTGTTTGTTTATCTTCCCATTCACCTGCCCAATTCACCTGCATTTGGCCTTTTTCATTTATTGGAATAACTATTTCTTCTCTTCCATGCTCATCAGGCTCTGGAAGATTAAACTTAAGAAATTTACCAGGGTTAATTTCAACATCATCAAAAGAGACACCATAGTGCCTCAGAGCAATTGCCAAGGAAGCAGCTGGGAATAATTTATCCCCGTATAGCATAACAAGAGGGAACTTTCGTTGGAGGCCATCTATATCAGGATCTGATTGGAAAAAATAGATTCCTAGGCTTGATTGGATGAGAGTATCTACAGGGGCTTCAATATCATATGCGCTAAATAAAGTTGGAAAATCTTCAGGGTCGACAACTTTAAACATATCGCGTTTTTCCAATAGTTTTAATCTTCTAGCCATTGTAGGAGTCGCTTTTTTTACAGGCTCTCTTTTTTTACCTTGTGGTTTAAAACTCTGTCCAAAAATAATATTCCCAGACTTTTTTGAGGCCAATGCGAGATCATTATCTGGATCTGGAAATAAGCGTTTAAAATCGTCAACATGCATTGCAGAGTCTGTTACCTTGTTAAGCTCTTTCATTTCCAATTTTCTTTCGCTGTCTTCTATAAAGTAAAAGTCAAAGATTAATGCGTCCATACCATGTTCACCGGCAGCTTTTATCAGAGGTATATGCTTCTCTCTGCTCCAAGGATCCCATTTGCCTTCTTTTTGAAGTGCTGGCACATCGATATCTACTGTGGCAATATCACTGCGAGTTTCCATTCTACCGCGACTTTTGAATCTTAAATCAAGTAATAAATTTTCAATGTAATCATAGGCATCAAAATATGACAGAATACTTAACATACCTGCTATGCTAAACGCAATTACTATATATGGTGCTTTCTTAGCCATAATACTAGACCTCTAAACTACTTCAAAGGAAAGAATTTGCAAAACTTTCTGATCTGCTGTAATAATTTCAACTCTCCACCTCCCAGCTTCATTACTCGTTATTGTTCGTTTGGATATGCCTAAACGATTTTGACCGCTTGATAAGCGTATACGTACCTTTGCTTTTAATTCACTACCAAAATACCATCTATGATATATAGCACTTGAGGTTTCATAGTAGTTATTAAGCCTTGAAAAGCAGTAAATGGTTTTTTCGCTAGAGCTTTTAAATCTTTTACTGATATCTACTGGAGCTCCCTCGTCAACTTCATTACACATAACAGCGCTTATCAAATCTATACCGTAATTGACACCGAGTTTTGTTTTTTCTCTTGGTTCCACTTGGGGTACTCTATCTGATAGCCGGGCATTTTCCAATCTTAGTTCAGATAATTCATTCTTTAGAATTATTATTCTGTTTTCCATTTTTTTGATAAGAATATTATTGAGGCTATCTTTTTTTTCAAGATCTTTTATTCTATTTTTGAAGGCTAACACCTCTTTGAATGAAAATGAAAATGAATTATTTGATTTTTGAGCCATGCATAAACTGAATAAGAATAGTATTAATAAAGTTTTTTTCATTTTGATATCAGTTAGCAAAACCCTTAAGATAGTTTATTGCATTAAAAAACTCTAATTCTGTTTCTTGTATCTGGTTTACATTTTGAATTTCAATATCGGTCAAAAAATTAGTTACATCATCATACTGGGGTTTGTACCACTTAGTACTGCTAAAATGACGATCCATTCTACCTTTTGGTTCAAACATGTAACCATACCTAGCAAAAATTTCGTTTCTCATAAATTTTAATTCATCTCTTGTTGACATATTCTCAATTTCAGATTTTGAAAGTATCCTCATTGATGTAAAAGGATATTCTCCCTTATAATAATTTTTTATAGAATTAATCCTTTTACCAATTTCATAATTTTTATCATTAACCTTACCTGTCCATGGATTATCAATTCTTAACCCTCTGGCAAGTTCACCATTATTATCATAAAAAACAAATTCACCTTTGTATTCTATCGAGAAAAATTTATCATTATCTATTCGAACACCAGTGAGATTTCTATAGGTGTCTTTCCAGATACCGGGTTTTGACCAGTACCCTGATTTTATTTGAGCTATTGGTTTTGGCCCAGAAGTGATGACAACCAAATCAGATTCCATTTCCGCACTCCCAAACCTGTAAACACCATCTATGGCCATATTCGCAAAAACATTATCTAAATTTTCATAGGGAAGGGGAATATTTGATTTTGTTTTAGTTTTAATTCTACTGATAGGACCTGTTATTTTTTTTTGAGAATTAGCTAAAGATTTTTGTTTACTACTTTTCTTTTCCAAGGTTTCCAGCTTTTTTAGTTCCATAGTGAACTCTTTCATTTTTTTCTTTTTAATTAATTTTTTTTGTTCCTGAATTTTTTTCTTTTCTTCAGGTGTCGGCTCGGGTTTATTTATTTGTTTGGGTGTTTTACCAGCGAGTTTATTTGAAATGGCAGCAATTTGTTTTTCTTTTTTATTTAGTTGCTCGGAATATTCTTTTTCAAGTTTATTTGAAATGGCAGCAATTTGTTTTTCTTTTTTATTTAGTTGCTCGGAAT
>CAYFIF010000009.1:20973-24706 GCA_964343085.1 uncultured bacterium
ATTCTTTTTCAAGTTTATTTGAAATGGCAGCAATTTGTTTTTCTTTTTTATTTATTTGTTCGGAAAATTCATTCTGGATCGATTTGAGCTTGAGCTTATTTGCAAATTCACTTTCTCGTTTTTGTTCTTCCATATTCTCTCTTTGCTGCCTTTGGAGTTTCTCAAATTCTAAAATTTTATTTTGCTGGACCTTTAGTTGCTGCTCAAATTCAATTCTAATTTCTTTTAATTTAGCGCGGTTTTCTTTTTCAGTTATTGCTCTGTCTCTTTTTTCTTTTTTTTGTTGTTCTTGGAGTTTCTCAAATTCTAAAATTTTATTTTGTTGGGCGTTAAGTTGTTTTTCAAACTCTATCTGTAATGCCTCTAATTTGATTTTATTAGATTGTTCACTTCGACGCTTCTGTTCCTGCATTTCTTGTTTTTGTTTTTCTTGCAAACTTTCAAAGACTATTATTTTCTCTTGTTGTTCGCTAAGTTGTTTTTCAAACTCTTTTTGGAGAGATTCTATTTTATTTTTGGTTTCTCTATCTGCTTTATTTTGATCCAACTGCTGTAATTTCTGTTTTATTTTTTCTTGTTCCTCAAACGCTGCAAGTTTTTTTTCTTGTCGGGTTAAAAGCTCCTCAAATTTCTTTTGCAAACCTTCTAGTTTTTCTTTACTCGCTTGTTCTGCTTTAGTCAATTCTTCTTCATACTTTTGCTTTTGTTTTTCCTGAATAGTCTCAAACCCTTTTATTTTTTGTTCCAATTCAATTATCTGATCAGAGAACTGGGTTTTTAATTGGATTATCTCTCTTTTATCGCGGCTTGTTTCGTTCCCTGATGTTTTTGTATCCTGTTTTGAAAAAAGATTATTTGGAAGCTTATCACGCTCAACAAATTCTTTTCTTCCATCCTCGTATTCTATAGCGTATATCTCAAGACCATCACTAGTATATTGTGGGTCATCTATACCGACGACCACCTCTTCACCTTTCCAAGGCATAGTAGTAATCCCGCCAACAAAGTTTTCTGATTCTAGATCCTCAGGACTATTGTTTAAACCAGCTTTGTATACTTCATCAATATTTGTAACTAAAGAATCAATGAGATTTCCAGATTGGAAATATAAGTAACCAAGGAAACTAATTTGCTGATTTTCTCCCCTAGCCAGTTCTACTTCAGATAAGTTTACTAATATTGGAAGATCTGAGAGGCCATCAATAAATTGTCCAAAAGTTATATAATCACCGGTTAATTCTATATCGACTGCAATTTTTTGAATGGTTATTTCATTTTTCGAATCAGTTAAAACCAATTTTTTTTCTTCAATAGGATTTGTATAAGGTCTATAATTTTTTATTTTAAAATAATTTGCTCCTAATAAATTTCTAAAATATTCAAAAGACTCATTTTTATCTGTGATTGATGGAATTCTTTTTAGAAGATTCATAAACTTTGTATTTTGAGCTAAGAACTCATTTTGTAGAGGGGTTAATTGATCTCGAAGTTTTTTATAATCACTAATTGATTTATTGAGAGTTTTTTCAGAATTAGATAGTGTCGAAATATTTACATTTAATTCTTTTTGGATTAAAAAGTACCATAAGGCGGTACTAGTCAATAATAAAAAGACTATTGTGAACGATAATGTTTTTTGTTTTTCTTTATTCATTACAATTAGAATTCACATCTGATAAAAAATGTTAATTTCCCATCCCCGGCTTTTACAGATGCGTCTACAATTTCTATACTATAAAACATATTTGAATTTTCAAGCTTATCTTTAAAAAAATTGAAATATTGTTGCATAAGCTGGCTATTTGAGTTTACTCGGCCTTCAATACTGGCATATCTATTTTCCGGATTGACTTTATTCGTTGATCTAAATATTCTTCCATGCGCTCTTTTAGACTCAGAGACTTCATACCCATAGTGAAAAGCTATTTTTTCTAATTCTATTTCATTTGGGGTAACCTTACTAAGGTATTTCATTAGATTCGTGGTTGCTGCAGTGTATTCTTGATCATATTTCATTTTGTCCAACTGGGAATTGATCAGTTTTTTCTTTGTAGCAGTTTTTTGATAGTTTTTTTGATAGTATTCTAACGATTTTTTTTCTGCCTTTAATTTTGGAACCTCAACAACCATTGATGAGTAACTGGCATACGTATAACCAGAGAAGCTGATTAGAAAAATAATTAGTCCGGCTGATATAGGAATTAAAAGTTTATTAAAAAATCTAAACAATTCGTTATTTTTGTAATAACTAGGTAAAAGATTAACCTTGTTTTTATTTGAGAGTGCCATACCTACAGGAATAGTATATGTTGAGTATTTATGTCCAATTAGATTTTTATCTTGATTTGATAGAAATTTTATGTTTTTAAAGGGGTTGAATAAATTGCATTCAAATCCTAAAGCGGTTCCAAAATAGATATCAGAATATTTTATTTCACAAAACGCACCGGACAAAAGAAGTATAGTCTGGTCATCGAGAGGTTGATTTCTTCTTATCCCGGCAAGCGCTCTATTAAAAGATTGTTGCCACTTTTCAATAACTTGTCTGTGCTCAATATCAAAAAGGCCATTTGGTTTATTTATTCCAATAGAAGAAAGTAAACTAGAAGGAATTTGATATGCAGATCTATCATGCCAAAATTTCTTCACATTTTCTAAATTCTTTTCTGTTTCCAAAAGATCCTGAATACCCAGAAGAATTGGCTCTGCCTGAAGGAGGCAGTTGCCTTTACAAACAAGTAAATATGAATAGCGCTCACCCAAGTGGAAAATTATTGTAGATTGACGACTTAGATTTTGGTAGTTCCATTTAAATGCATTGAAAATTGCAATTTGTTCTGGAGCAAATTGTTGAATCGAAAATCCAAGACCTTTAAATAAATCACCTACAGCCTCTATGTCATTTGTATCTCCTGATGCTGCGATTAATGAGTCATTTGTTTGGGTTTCTGATTTGCTAAATGACAAATCATTAGATTGGAAGGGAAGATTATTACTAAGGGCCCAATCAATAATTTCATCTTTTTTTGTGTCTCCTGCTTTTGGGATGGAAACTGTTTTTGTGGTCATTGGAAATCCAGAAATAGATAAAGAAATAGATGAGCGGTGTTCTATTTTTGACAATACTTTTTTATCAATAACCTGGTCACTGTTTAATTTCAGTTGTAGATCGTGAAAGTAGTGATTCGTTATTTCATTAAATTCTGCAGGAGTTGATTTTGCACTCAATTCAGGATTATCATGATCTAATTTGTTTGCTGTAACTAATACTTTTTCTCCCTTTATTTCTTTAATTATAGCCGATCTAATTTTTCCATAGTCAATAGATAGCCCATGCAAAAATTTGTCATCTAGAAAATTATTTTGTTTTATTGCACTTGGATAGGAGCCGGGACTTTTATCTTGATCTAAGCTTTTGTTTTGATTCATAATAAATGAATCTGATGTTTTCCTTATTTCTTCATCGGAGGAAGAAATTTTAATTTTATTATCGATCTCTAAGTTATTTTTATCTTTATTGATCTCACCAGGTTCTTGAAGCGTTTTCTTATTTTCCTTAGGATCATTATTATCTGGCTCTGTTTTAGATTCTTTTGCAGCATTAGTTTCCGATGGGTTTTCTTCAGAAGGCTTTTGTTCTATTATTTTATCTGTAATAACCGGGTCTCCGATAACAAGATCATTTTCATCTATGCCTTCAATTGGTGACTCTGCCGTTTCAAATTCGGAGACA
>CAYFIF010000010.1:0-22892 GCA_964343085.1 uncultured bacterium
AGAGTCCTCAGGTCTCTACTTAAATTATGAAGAGAAAAGTTTATCAAAATTAGGGGTATTAAAAAGGCCCATAGCAGCAGGAAGAGGATCTGGAGATTTAAACTATACTATTGTACCTGGTCATCCTGAATTATCAATATTAGACTATCGAATCCGTTCGATTGATCCTGGTATTATGATGCCTGAACTAAGTAGACATTTACCCCATAAAGAAGGAATAGAGCTGATCAATTCTTGGATTAAAAATATGACATATAAAAATAATCCTGATGAAAATAAATAGTTTGAGTTTCTATATTTGGATATTGTTTTGTTTCTAAATATAGCTTGATCTATCTTTATTATTCTAATCTGATAGAGGGGAAGTGCATGTTTGTTTTTCGAAAATACTTAGTTGCTCTTTATTTTTTCAATTATGTCTCCGCTTGTTGGATATGGGCCTCTTTTTCTAAACATGATTCAGGATTTGCTGATTTTCCTGAGCATGAGAAGCTTATACTTTATCAACAATTAGATAACTTGTATGATCAGTCATATTATGCTCCCGATGGTTGGGCAATAGCTGGAATAAATACGAGTACAGACATAAACTCTGGAATTTTAATTAGATCTGAAACAGCTGCTTATATTGATTCAACCTCTTATTGGGATACTGTAGATAGTTTATTTGAATCATATAATGGTAAAATTGGTCTAGCTCATTTACGTGCAGCATCATCTGGTGCTACTGGAATACCAAATCCACATCCTTGGGTTTTTGATGATGGAGATCAATTATACTACCTTGTACACAATGGTACTGTTAATAAAGAAATTTTATATAATTTAATTACTTCCAATGGTTCAGACATGTCTTGGCTATATAATCATCCTCCTCAAACATTTATTCCAGATAATTGGGATAGTTCAATTGGATGGCAGAACGTTGTGGACTCCGAACTAATTTTGCTCCTTATAATGAAAAAAATTTCGGAAAATGATGATATTCTTACAGGAATTCAAAGTGCATTAGAATTAATTATTAATTCTGGGGTATTTCCGGGGCAGTTAAATATTGTATTTTCAAATAGTTCGGAATTATATATCTTCGGAGGACAAAACGGTCTATCAATTTCAGAATTTGAAAATCATTTTTCAATAATGACAGAGCCCCCAAATAGCGATGACTCAGGAAACTATTCCTGGGATGGTTTAGACGGGGATGAACTTCTAGTAATTAGTTCTAGCGGAATAAATTACTATTCTAATTTTTTTTCACTAAGTGATGGGGAACTACTTATACCTGAAGAATCATTTTTATTTCCTTCTTATCCAAATCCGTTTAATGGCAGTCTTTTTATTCCTTACCAAATAATAGGTTCTCAATCTTCAGTTATCACTATTAGAAATATTATGGGGAAAATTATTTATAAAAAGAAAATATTACCTAAACAGAGTGTAGACAAAGGGGTAATTGAATGGAGGGCAATTAATAATCCAGGTCATTCTCTTGCTTCGGGAACATATATCATAGGTCTTGAATCTGGCAACAAAGTAGATTATCAAAAGATTTCATTTATCAAATAAATATACATAAATTCACCGGCTTTAATTTAGAGTCGTACATCATATGTTATAATTTTAGGGAGCCGTAATTTTGAGTGATAATAAAAAACCTGCAGAACTTTCAAAAAAGCCTGAAAATAAAAAAGAACAAAAACAAGTTAAAAAGAAAAAAGTAAGTAAGGTTAACAGCGGCAGCATTAGCATGTATCTTGCTGAAATAGGCAAGTTTGAGCCATTAGCACCAGAAAAAGAGGTTGAGCTTGCTATTCGTATTCAAGGTGGTGATGAATCCGCAATGAAAGAATTGGTAGAGGCTAACCTAAGGTTTGTTGTTTCTGTTGCAAAAAAATACCAGGGGAATGGTCTTTCGTTGGCTGATATTATTAACGAAGGTAATATGGGTTTGATTAAGGCAGCAAAAAGATTTGATCATACTAGAGGTTTTAAATTTATCTCATACGCAGTTTGGTGGATTCGTCAATCCATCTTACAAGCACTCGCTGAACAGTCTCGACTTATTAGATTACCACTTAATCGTGTTGGTACTATTACTAAAATTACCAGAGTAGCGGAAAAACTTGAATCAGAGGTAGAGCGCCAGCCAAAAGGCAATGAAATTGGTTCGCAGCTAGAAATGACAGGAGATGAGGTTCTAATGGCTATGCAATATTCTCGGCGTCATAGTTCATTAAATTCACCTTTTCAAGAAGGAGAAAATAGTAGTCTGCTGGATATAATTGAAGATGGTGAAGCAGAAGAACCAGAGGCAAATATTATGATGGAATCTATGTCTGAAGAAGTATCTGGAGCATTGGATACTCTCTCTGATAGAGAACGAACCGTACTAGAAATGTATTTTGGGATCAGCAGAGATAGTGCCATGACCCTAAATGAAATAGGTGAGGAATTTGATCTCACAAGAGAAAGAGTTCGTCAGATCAAAGAAAAAGCAATCCAGAGGTTAAGACATAGGTCTCGTGCTAAGAGTTTAAGAAGATATTTAGGCTAATTTATTATTTAATTTTTTTGGTATAAAATTTATATCAATCAGCATAGTAAGTTTTCTTTTCTTAGGTCAATTTGTTTTTTGTTTGGTCTCTTTTCCCCAAGATATTTCAAATTTTATCTTCTTTTCCTTTTCTTATTTTTTGGATGTTCAAATTATAATCTTGGGAAAAGATCATCTAAGCTAAGCGATGTTTTTTTACCGATTAATCTAAAAAACTTAAAAACGAACAAATCTATTTCTATTGGATTTGGTTCCTGTTTAAAACAGAATGGGCCACTAAAAATTTTTGATGCTATCAAGAAAGAGAATTTTGATTTATTTTTGATGATGGGAGATAATGTCTATGGAAATAGTGATAGAAAAGATTTATTTGAACTTCGCAATGCATATAAAAAACAAAAACAAAATTTTAAAAAATTAAATTTAGATTTTCCAATAGCAGCAATATGGGATGATAATGACTATGGACTTAATGATGGGGGGAGAGAATACCCGTACCGGGATTTATCAAAGGAGTTATTTTTAGATTTCTGGGAGATACCTGCAAATGATATTCGAAGGAAACGTCCTGGTTTATTCCATGAATTAAGATTTTCTTTTCACTCCACCATGGTTCAAATTATCTTTCTGGATACTAGATATTTTAGAGATAGTTTGAAACCTAGTAATACACTGGGGGCAAAAGGAAAAGAGCGATATATTCCTTCTTTAGATACTTCACTAACGATGTTAGGAGAAAAACAATGGGACTGGCTTAAAGGGATCTTAAGTAAAAAGTCTGATATTCGTATAATTGTTTCTTCAATTCAATTTATCGCCTCTGGTCATGGTTGGGAATCTTGGAATAATCTTCCTCATGAGAAAAATAAGATGGAAGAAATTATTGATGGTTTCGATTTAGATAATACAATTTTTATTTCCGGTGATAGGCATCGCGGGGGGGTGTATAAAAAGATTACAAAATCTGATAATAATATTTTTGAGGTTACCTCCAGCGCTTTAAATGCACCATATCCAGGAGATGAAGAAGAAGGCCCATACCGAGTTGGAGATACCTTTAAATCAGAAAACTATGGTCTTATAAACATCAATAAATCTAAAAGACTATTATCCATGAAATTGAAAAATATTAATGGCGAGACTGTACGATTTTTAGAAATCAAAATATAAATTTATTTTCAATTACTAAGGGAGCCTTACTCTTTCAATCATGTCTATAACCTTTTTTGGTGGATCAGAGTATCTTCTAGCTACTAGATAGGCTACAATAAAATTAACGATCGCGCCTATTGCACCAAATGCATTTGGTTCAATTCCCAAAAACCAATTTTGGTTCATCGGGCCCAAGAAGGAAGTAGATTTAATAAACATAATCCCTTTATGCTGAAAAACATACAAAAGAGTAACACTTATCCCAGCAAGCATCCCAGCTATGGCTCCTTCCTTATTCATTTTTTTTGAAAAAATCCCCATCATTAATGCGGGAAAAATAGAAGACGCTGCCAGGCCAAAAGCAAGTGCCACAGTGCCTGCTGCAAAATCAGGAGGATTAAAACCAAAATACCCTGCGACTAAGATGGATCCTGCCATGGAAATACGGCTAGCTTTAAGCTCTTCTTTTTCTGAAATATCTGGTCTAAAAACACCTTTTAGAAGATCGTGCGAAATTGCAGATGAGATTGCTAATAATAAGCCTGCGGCAGTAGATAAGGCGGCAGCTAAACCTCCAGCAGCTACAAGGGCGATTACCCAATTAGGAAGCTTCGCAATCTCAGGATTTGCTAGAACAATAATGTCTCTATCGACTTTAATCATTTCATTTTTTTCTTTATCTCCAGTATAAAGTATTAGACCATCATCATTCTTATCTTCAAATTTAAGAAGACCGGTTTTTTCCCAATTTTTAAACCATGAAGGTCTATCCTTATAGGCTAAGTTTTGTTCTTTATCAGGTTGCTCTATCGTTGAAATCAGATTTAATCGAGCCATTGCACCGACAGCTGGAGCAGTGGTATAAAGAATTGCGATAAACACTAACGCCCAACCCGCTGAGTAGCGAGCTGCTTTAACTGATGGTACAGTGAAAAAACGCATTATTACATGAGGCAAGCCAGCTGTACCAATCATTAAAGAGAGGGTATAAAAAAACATATTAGACAAACTAATTCTGGCATTTGTTGTATAATCTTTGAAACCTAGCTCTGTCATTATTTGATCTAATTTATCTAACAAGTACGTACCATCTTGAAGAGAGCTACCTAAGCCAATTTGTGGAATTGGGTTACCAGTTAAAATAAAAGAAATAAATATAGCTGGAATGGTGTATGCTATTATCATAATGATATATTGAGCGATTTGAGTATATGTTATACCTTTCATACCGCCCATTACAGCGTAGATAAAAACGATTATCATTCCAATTGCTAATCCTTTTTCATAGTCTACCTCTAAGAAACGAGAAAAGGCAACACCAATACCTTTCATCTGCCCTATAACATATGTAACTGATGCAATAATCAAGCATAAAACAGCTACCATTCGCGCTGTTGGAGAATAATATCTATCACTTATGAACTCTGGTACTGTAAAAGAGCCATGTTTTCTAAGGTATGGAGCAAGTAACAAAGCTAGAAGAACATAGCCCCCTGTCCAGCCCATCAGAAAAACTGAACCACCATAACCATAGAATGCAATCAAACCAGCCATGGATATAAATGATGCAGCTGACATCCAATCTGCTGCCGTGGCCATGCCATTTGCAATAGGATTTATATCACCGCCCGCAACATAAAACTCATCTGTATTATCTGCTCTTGCCCAGAATGCTATACCAATATAAATAGCGAATGTTAATCCAACGATTAAAAAAGTAAGGGTCTGGAGTTCCATAATAGCTTAGCTGGTTTTAGGTATTCTTTGAATCTTTGTACTTTTTATCTAGTTCGTTCATTTTAAATGAATAATAAAAAATTAAAATCACAAATATATATATTGATCCCTGCTGAGCAAACCAAAATCCTAATTTGTATCCACCCATCCGAATGATATTTAATTGATCTACTAGAATTATACCACAAACATAAGATGATATGAACCAAACAAATAAGCATTTGTAAATAAGTAGAATATTTTCTTTCCAATATTTTTTATTATTATGCATATATATTTTTATTGTAATCTAATTTAGAGCAATCTTTTATGATTACAAGTTAGTTCTGTGTCCATTGAATTCCAATAAACTATCAATTAGGAATATATTTCTGTTAAATTATATAATGAAAAAATATATTATTTGGTTGTCTGGGATTATTATTTGGAATTTCACTTTTCCTCTTGTCCCTCCTATTTATGATGTGGTTGCTACTCTCTTTTTAAAACATATATTTGATTTGGGAAAATTCATTCAATAGCTGTGCCTAGGCTTTGTATAAAGTAAAATCTGTTTATGATTTTTTTTTTAAAAATTAAATTTTGTGTACTATTTTTATTGATTTACTCAGGGTTTCTTTTTGGGGAAATTGTTTGGAGGACGGCTATTTATTCTGATGATAATTGGGATTATTATATACCTGAAACAGAGCTTGATGAAAATTGGAACACAATAGACTATGATATTTCCAGTTGGATGAATGGTCAAGGTGGCTTTGGCTATGGCGATGATGATGATGGAACAATTATTGATCCTACGTTGTCTGTCTATTTAAGAAAAAGTTTTAGTGTTGAAAATATTTCTTTATTTGAAGAAGCAATTCTGCATGCTGACTATGATGATGGTTTTATTGCTTATATAAATGGACATGAAATTGGGAGATCTGGTAATCTAGGAAATTCTGGAGAATTTATTTCATATAATACAACAACCTCAACAGATCATGAAGCATCCTTATACAATGGTGTATATCCTGAGAGCATTATTTTAGATCCAGAGAGTTTAGATTCTTTACTAGTTAACGGAGAAAATCTTTTGGCAATACAGGTTCATAATGTTGGGATATCTTCTTCTGATTTATCTAGTAATTTTTTCCTTTCCTTTTCTATGGCTAATAATTCAAGCTATTTTGGGCCGGTACCAGACTGGTTTGTTCCTCCTTTTAATTTTAGCTCTTCACACCTTCCTATAATTAATATCAATACTTACAACCAGGAAATTATCAGTGAAACAAGGATTATCGCTCATATGGGTATAATTAATAATGCTAATGAAATAAATAATCTAGCAGATCCTTTCAATGATTATGATGGCAGAATTAGTATAGAGATTCGTGGATCCTCATCTCAGATGTTTCCAAAAAAACAATATGCTCTTGAGACTCAAGATAGTGTTGGAAATAATAATAATATCTCAGTCTTAGGACTCCCTGAAGAAAATGATTGGATATTATATGCTCCATACAGTGATAAATCACTTATTCGTAATTATTTAGCATATAAGCTTGCTCGAGATTTGGGTAGATATGCCAGCAGAACACGTTTCTGCGAGCTCGTGATTGATGGCGACTATAAAGGGCTTTATTTATTTATGGAAAAAATTAAGAGGGATGATAATAGAATAGATATTTCAAAGCTGGAAACTGATGAAATCTCTGGTGACGATTTAACTGGCGGATATATAATTAAAGTGGATAAATGGGATGGCGAAAATAATAATGGTTGGTATTCAGAACTACCAGATGATCCATCTACTGGGTTTTATTATCAATATCACTATCCAAAACCCGATGAAATAGTTCCAGAGCAAGAGCAATATATCAGAAACTATTTGTCTAATTTTGAAAGTATATTATTAAGTGCTAACTATAACGACCCAAATTCTGGTTATTATAGTTATATAGACCTAGGCTCTTTTGTGGATGTCTCTATTATTAGTGAGATATCTAAAAATGTTGATTCATACCGCTTGAGTGCTTACATGTATAAAAATAAAAACAGTGTTGACAGTCTTCTTATTATGGGCCCTATCTGGGATTATAATCTCGCATTTGGGAATGCAGATTATTATAGCGGTTGGGATATTAATGGTTGGCAAGTAAAAAATGATATCCCTGAAAATGATAGTTTTCGAATTCCATTTTGGTGGCAAATTATTTGGGATGATCAAAATTTTAGAGAGGCATTCTATGAAAGATGGAATAATTTGAGGTTATCGGTTCTATCAATTGATTCAATATTAAACTCTATTGATTCAGCTGTTATGATTATTGGAGAAGCACAAAATAGGAACTTTCAGAGATGGCCGATTCTTGGTGAATATGTTTGGCCAAATGCTTACGTAGGGGAGGACTATTTAGATGAAATTAATTACCTAAAGAACTGGATCGCAGATCGCGTTGGTTGGATTGATCAACAGTTTTTGAATGCCAAAGATGGTACAGTTCTATCTATGGTTTACACTTTGAATGATCCATTCCCTAATCCGTTTAACCCTGTAACAAATTTAGACTATATATTACCTAAAGATGAATTAGTGGATATAAACATATACGATATATCAGGTAATTTGGTTCGCAATCTTTATAAAGGCAGGCAGACTTCGGGTCATAATTCAGTCCGATGGGATGGGACCAATTTTCACAGTAAGCCTGTATCATGTGGAGTCTATTTTTTTACTGTCAATGTGAGGAATCTAAAGAAGACAAAGAAAATAATTCTGCTTAAATAGTTACTTTGAAACCAAATGAAATTTTGTAGAATTAAATGGTTGTTATTTAAGATCTAGAATACTTTTATATATAAAAACATCCCACCAAAACCTATAAGATATAAAATTCCTGCTAGAGCGAGATATCTTAGCCACTTAGGCGCAACAAATTCTGATTTTATATATTTTTTACTTACTAAAATAGTATTTGCTATTGCGACAAATGGTGCAATTAAAAATGATATTGTAGTAGCGAGATCGACAAGCTGTTTTAATTGACCACCGAACTTACTTAAAATGGCCATTGAGCCAATGACAAGAACCCAAATGAGAATACTATATATTGGTATACTCCTTGTTTTTTCACCAAAACAGAGGCGAAGGGACCGATCTGCTGATCGAGCGTAGCCATCGAAAACAGCAATACATGTTCCAAACATAATGCTGAAACTAGCAACAGTAATAATTATTCTACTCCAAGATCCTATTGATGTAGTGTATAGTTGAATTACCTGATTAGCGAATATTGCGCTATTATTATTAAAATTAACTTTGGTGCCAAACATCAAATACGCGCCAAGAGTGACAAAACATAATGAAAGCCCAGCTGATATAAAATATCCAAGGTTAAATTCAAATATTGTTTCTCTTAGGGTGGGTTTGTATTTAGTTTGTTTTATTCTTTCTAAAGTCCAAAGGCTATTCCAGGATGAAAGATCTACAGCTGTTGGCATCCAACCCATGACAGCAATAATAAACAATATGTCACTAGTTTTATAATCAATATTTGGGAATAAATTTGACGCGTAGGGTCCTCTAATTAGAACAGTGAAAAATGCAAATAGTGTGGATATTAATAGCGTGGAACCAATGATTTTTATAAGGCTATCTAGGGAATCATACTTGCCAACGGATAAAATTATTCCACATATACTAAAAAGAATAAGTTGATTCCACATTCCTAAATTGTGTACTTTGAAAAGGTTTTGTAAAAATCCTGATGTGACAGCGCCTACAGCTGCGGTAATAAAAAACATTGATATTATTGTAATAATGAGGTATCCCCATAGTACCCAAGACCCAAGCTTTTTATACCCATCAATTATACTTGTTCCTGTAGCATTTGCATAGCGAGAAGCAAATTCAAAAAATGGATATTTAAAAGCATTTGCTATAATTATAAAAATTAATAAGCCAAAACCATATGTTGCGCCAGCCCTAGTTGACTGAACAAGGTGGGATACGCCTATTGCTGTACTAGCAAATAGTATTCCCGGACCCAGAGTTTTTTGTAGCCAACTTTGCTTATTCATTAATTTAAATTTATACAAAGCCAGTTGTCTTATAGTACTAGAATATCGGTCTTAAGAAAATAAGTATTATAGATATATTCCCTTTATAAATAGGGAATGGATTACTTGAAAACCTGTAGTGTTCTCCAGTTCGAATATTTAAGCGGCGATAGTCGTAGAACAAGTAAAACAGTTAGGCCCAATAATAATGCTCCATTTAGTACGTGAAGACTGGTAATTATTTCATTTCGTTCTGATAGCACTGTTGCAGCACCAAGGAAAATCTGAAATAAAATAGTTATAAGAATTGACCATAAAGAAAAATTTATGGTTTTATTATACTTAAATTGATTTCGGTATTTAAAAAAGAATACTAAGAAAATCAGGCTCAAGATTAAAGCGCCTAATCTATGGAAAAAATGAATTACAACTTGGCGAATTGAAACCATATCTCTATCCATTTCAAATAGATGGTTGTTCACGAAGTTTAGCATTGAATCATTAAAAAAAGGTAATAATGTTCCTCCCATTGTTGGAAAATCAGGGATTGCTAGACCTGATGAGGTGTGTCTAACTAAGGCTCCCAGGATTAGTTGTAAGTATATAATTAATCCGATTATTAGTGCTCTATTATAGATCTGGGAACTAATTTTAACTTTGTCATTTCTATAGAAGCGTTCTTTTGATAAGCTATATGAGATAATAATTAGAATAGCAAAAAAAGTTTGCGCTAATGTCCCATGAATGATGGAGACGATAGGTGGAAGATAAAAAATTACAGTGAGCCCACCAAATAATCCTTGAATAATAACAGCACACAAGGAAATAAAACCAATCGTTTTGAGCCATCTATCAACCTTAGTTATACTAAGCCAAATTGTTTGGCATAAAGTAAGAAAGCCAACAAATGTAGCCATAAGTCTGTGTCCATGTTCATAAAAAATTCCGCCTACCATATCAGAAAGTGGAAACGCAAACATGTTCTCACCATAGGTCGTAGGCCAATCGGGTACAGATAAACCAACTTCGTGGCTTTTGACTAATGCTCCAATAAATATCAACAGAAGTGTACTAAAAACTGTAAACTTGGAAAAATGGCTTAGCCAGGGATAATAAATTTTTTGATTCATTAATGGTTGATTTATAGTGCACTAAATTAATGAAAATTGCGCGTCTTATTTTGGGGAAAACTGATAGAATCAAAATCTAAAATTTTTTAAATAGCATTTGGTTTATGTTTTAAATTCAATCATATGCAATTAATTTCTGTTAGGCTCTACTTTTATTAGTAATAAAAAATTATGGAAATAGTTACTTACTTTGGATTTATATTATTATTAATAATTATTGGATTAGCTGTCGTTTTCTTTTTTCAAGAAAAACACAATGTAACAGATCTAAAAAATAATTATAATCCTGATATCAAAGATTCTAGAGTTCTAGAGGAGATGGCAAAAAAAATTATTAGTGATGCTAAAATGCATCGTAAAAACAGATTTGTTGAAGAAGATTAAAAAAGTGAGAATATTATTTATATTTCTAATTTTTCAATTTCTTTTCTCAGGCGATCTACCTCCCTACCAGAGGACTAGAGACAGGCAAGTAGATATTCACCATATTAAAATTAACATTAATGTTAGTCTAAAGAACAAAAGTGTAAAAGGACATGTAGTTCATACACTTAGCCCACTTAGCGATAAATTAGATGAGATCATTATTGATGGTGAAGATATGAAAATTAGCAGAGTCAGGTTAGATGGTAAGGATATTAGTTTTACTCAGGGTGAAGAGTTAATATATCTGAATTTATATAATCCAATAGGATGGGAAGATACAGTTGATATTAGGATCGATTACTTTTCAAAACCAAAAAAAGGGCTTTATTTTATTTCTCCTGATGAAGATTACCCTGAAAAGAATTGGCAGGCGTGGACCCAAGGCGAGGAGGAAGATAACCATCATTGGGTACCTATCTATGATTATCCAAATGATCGTTCAACATTTGAGTGTATCTTGACTGTTAATGAAAAATATACAGCCTTATCAAATGGTGAATTATTATCAAAAGTAAAAAACGAGGATAATACTCACACTTGGCATTGGAGAGAAAACCATCCGATGGTGAGTTACCTAATATCTTTTGTTGTCGGAAACTATGTTAAGGTAGAGGACAGATATAAAGGACTTCCTGTTAACTATTGGGTTTATGAGAACAATAAAGATGAGGCGATTCGTTCATTTGGAAGGACCCCAGATATGTTAGAGTTTTTTAACAAAAAGATAGGTGTCCAATATCCTTACGAAAAATACGATCAGGTAATAACCGAAGATTTTATGTTTCTGGGTATGGAAAATATTACTCTTTCACATTACTCTGATATAACTATGCATGATAAATATTCTATCCCTGATGTAAGTAGTCATGAGTTAGTTGCACATGAGTTAGCTCATCAGTGGTATGGCAATATGGTTACAACTAGGAATTGGGCTAATATTTGGCTTAATGAGGGCTTTGCGTCCTATTTTGCTCGAAAATATTTAGAACATGCTTTTGGATACGATGAATCAGAATATCTTCGTCAAGAGGAGATAGATAAATATTTAAAGCAAGATAGCCTAGCGCGCTATCCATCAGTCTATGATCGTTTTTATGATCCCATGGATCTTTTTAATGCACACGTATATGAGAAAGGTAGTCTAATTCTCAATATGATAAATGATCAGGTTGGAGATGAAGGGTTTTGGAGATCAATTAATCATTACACAATATCTAATAAGGGTAAAAATGTTGAGACTTCAGACTTTAAAAAGTCGATTGAGCTAATTACTGGCCAAAACTTAGAATGGTTTTTTAAACAGTGGTTGTATGAAGCAGGGTACCCGGAGTTCAAAGTTTCATGGAATTATAACCCAAGAAATGAGATGGTCAGAATTAGTGTGAAGCAGGTTCAGGATCCGGGGAAATCGAATATTTTTAAAGTTAATGTTGATGTGAGAATTGATGAAAAAATAAAAACATTCACTATTGACCAAAGAGAAATGGTTTTTGATTTTCCATCGGAAAAAAGGCCTAAGCTTATAGTATTTAACACTGGTAATCGGATTCCCTGTAAACTTAATTTTAATAAAAATATATCCGAATGGATTCTACAATTACAGACTGCACCAAATATTCTAGATCGAATTTCAGCAGCAAGAGTATTAGCCAGTAAAAAAGGTAGACGAAATGTTGAAAATGCTCTGCTAAACTCTATAGGTTCAGACCCATTTTGGGCCGTTAGGAAGGAGGCTGCTATAGCATTCTCAAAATTAAATGTTAATAAATATGAAGATGAATTAATTAAACTTACTAAAGATCAAGATAATAGAGTCAAGCGTGCTATTTATTCTGCTTTGAAAATCTATAAAGGAAATAAAAATGTTTCAAAATTTCTAAGTAGTGTTGTTGACAATGAGGAAAAATATTATGGAGTCGCTGATGCATTTCGTTCCTTGATTGAGGTTGATGGTAGTACTGCCAAAACTAAGCTGGGAAAACTGCAAAATAGAGACTCGCACAATGAGGTTATACGAAAGGCAGCTATTTCATATTACGGAAGTGTGTTAAGTGAAAAGAATTACGAAACTCTAGTAAAGCTATCTGAATATGGAAACCTCGCTTGGAGAGCTAGACCTGCTTGTATATCTCAGTTAGAGAAATATGTAAAGCTTAAACCGGAAACAATTGAACTTTTTGCAAAATTTTTAGATGATCCTAGCAGGAGTGTCAGGCAGAGATCAGTATATGCACTTGCCAAATTTGGAGATAAATCTCATATAGGGCGTCTTGAGAAATTGGCACTGGATGATCCTATTCTATCAATACATGTTCGATATGCGAAGAAAATCATTAATAGATCAAAAATTTCAAAAAAATCAATTGAGCAAATAGAGTTGGAAAGTTTAAAACTGAAGTTAAAACAAATAGAAACAATTCTTAAATAGTGGCACCAAATTATTCAATCTGGCTTATGCCAAGTTCCGAATACAATGATTTACTCGGTAAATTGATAAAAAAAACGTGCACCTATTTTTCTTGCTCAATTTTCAAACCTCATTGCACGTTGATCGGAGGTTTGAAAAAACCAATATCAGACATAATCAAATTAGTTGACTCATGCCAAAAAAAATCGACTGAGATAAGTTGTGAATCAAATGGGTTGAAAATTGGGGAGCCACCCTGGAAGATTTTTTATATTGATTTAAGATTAAATACTAAAATTTTTGATATTCAAAACCATTTTTCAAAAAGAATTTTAAGAGATATAAATTACTTTTTTGATCCTCATGTAAGTTTGGTATATGGTCGATTTAATGATAATGAGTTAAGAGGAAAAATAAAAAACAGTCATATTCCAAAAGTGGTTAAGTTTGACAGAGTTGCAATAGCTGATACAAAAGGAGAAATAAAAGATTGGTCTCTAGTATATGAAACTTTTATTGGATAAAATAAATAATGTCTAATTATTGTCTTATTATAATTGATGTTCAAGAAAAATTAATTCCTGTTATGGGGAGCAATAGCGATATAATTAAGAATTTAAAAAAACTAGTTAAGGGTTTTAATCTATACCGACTACCGATTATTGTATCTGAACAAGTCCCGGATAAATTGGGTAATACTGTTAAAGATATAAGAAGTATGCTTAATGATTGCTCTGCTTTTATCAAAAAATCTGAGTTTTCATGTATGGATAACGAATCATTTAAAGAAAAACTCAATTCTGTAAAACAGCCTTCAAAATTAATTTTATGTGGTATTGAGACACATATTTGTGTATATCAAACAGCTAGAGATTTGATAGCAAGCAATTATAATATTGAAATTGTGACCGATGGAATATCATCAAGAAAAAAAAACGACAACGATACTGCACTGCAAATGATTAAGGATATGGGTGCTAGGTTAACTACTGTAGAGATGTTGCTATTTGAGATACAAAAAAATGCGAATAATGAAAATTTCAAGAAACTATCAAAAATTATTAAATAAATTAAGTTTCTAATTATAGCAATTATATAAGAAAAGGCGTCATAATGAAAAAAATATTATTTAAGACTTTTATTTCTACACTTTTATTCACAAATATATTCTGTTCAGGAGAAAAGTCTACTGTTAAAATAAATCTTCCAACCATCCAATGTGGAATGTGCGAAGATACCATTGAAAAAGGGCTAAAAAAAACAACTGGCATTTCTATGGTCAGTGTGGATATGAAAAATAAATCTGCTAACGTTACATATGATATAGAGAGAGTTGACGTTACAAAAATTGAAAAAATCATATCTGATTTGGGTTACATGGCCAATAACACGATTGCGAATAATAAAGCATATGAAAAATTACCTATGTGCTGTCAAATACCCGTTTCTAAATAGCTAAGGGCGTTAAAAATAAATACTCTTTACAAATACACCTATTTTCGTAAATTCTGCGAGTAATCCGAGAATTTGCCTACATGAAAATAATTATACGGCTAATTTTTCTTTTCTTTCTGGTCGGTTTTGTGCCTATATCAGAAACCGGTGTGGTACGTGCAGAATCAGCCGAAGAACAGAAGAAAAAGAAGAAAAAAAAGAAATCATCCTCTAAGAAAAAAAAGCAGGCATCAAAATATTATAAGCGCGGGATGTCCAAAGCGAAAAAGAAAGATTTTGAGGGCGCGCTAAAAGATCTGAAAAAATCTTATAAGCTAAATCCATCCAAAAAGACTAAATCTCAAATTAGTAAACTAAATAAGAGGTTGAAAAACAAGGGTATCCCAAAGAGTTCTTCAGAGCAAAAGATAAACCAATCATCAGAAGGTTTGACGGGGAAAAAATACCCACGTATAAATACTGCAGCTTATGCTGATGAACTATTTACTCTTACTGGAGAACTAAAATCATCTAATAGAGATTTAGCAAAAGCTACTAGATACCTCTACGATGATAAACCAAAAAAACGAGCTGTAGGTTTAGATTCAAAACCATTTTTCACTACAGCTGATTTTGAAAAAGAGGCAAAGCTAAATCCTGAAAATTTGTATATGCAGCGACAGCTTGGGATCCACTATGAAAACAATGGGAATTGGAATAAAGCAAAAGATATATATCTTCGTGAGATCTCCAAACGCCCTCAAAACCCGGATGCACATTTTTATCTTGGGTCACTTTATGCCAATATGGGCGAATATTTGAAATCGAAAAATGCTTTTGAGGAAGCGCTTGCTATTGATCCAAATCACCGCGCTACGATTGAGGCTATGTCGCTATTTGTTCAGACTAAAGACCAAAGAGAGCTTAGTCAGGAAGTACTAGATATTTCTTCAAAAAAAGCTCCAGATGGGCCTGCCCAAAGATTAAACATAATTCGAAAATATCTGGTCTCAGGAGACTATGAAGATGCATTGCGTAAAGCAGAAGAGGGCAATGAAAAATATCCAGAAAATGTTGGTTTTGTTCAGTTAAAAGGCGAAGCATATTTAAAAATGGGCAATGAAGAAAGTGCAAAACAAGAATTTCAACAAGCAATAAAGTTAAATCCTAAAGAATTACAGCCGCATATTTCACTTGCAAATTTATATTTTGACCAAGGAAAATATGTATATTCTGCTTTATCATTTAGTAATGCTGTTTATTTAAAACCGGATAATGCTGATTATAGATATATGCAGGGTTTAAGTTATTTTAATGCCAATGAATGGGGAAGAGCAGCTGCAGCGTGGGAAGATTTATTACATTATAGACCTAATGATGCAATCGTGAGGAATCTTTTACCACAGACATACTATGTAATGGCAGTTGAATTTAACAGAATAGGTAATCCCACTATGGGTAGGCAGTCATTTAAAAATGCTCTCAGTGTAAACAGTAATTCAGCTTCTTGGTTAGCAGGGGCTATGGCTACCTTGGGTAAGTTTTATAGAGAAAAAGAGATGTATAAAGAATCACTGGTTGCTTTTCAAGAGGTACTTGAACTTAGCCCTAATGATGCTACTGCTTATACAGGTATTGGAATTACATATTGGGAAATGGATGAGAAGCAGCTCGCTCGTGCAAGTTGGGAGCGAAGCCTACAAATTAAGCCTGATAACAACGATGCTAAAGGCTGGCTTATATTATCTGTTCAAGATTCCTAAAATATAGTAAATAAATATATTTTATTAGTTTAGTGATTCGTTTATTTGCCCTCATACCATTTTTAGGTATTCTTTACTCTCAGATTATCTATGTTGGAGATGATAAAATCCGTGAAGGCGTACATGCGTTCTATAATTATGATTTTGATAAATCTTTAAAAATTTTAAATAAGGCTCGGGTCAAATATCCTGATCACCCTGGTGTACATTTCATCTGGGCTGCTGCGAAATGGACTAAGAGTATGGCTTACGATCCCGTTGATACCGCACATGCTGTACTTGAAAAATCTCTGGCTGAAATATTACCTATTTATGAAAAACTGACTAAAAAGTTTTTTTTAGATTCAAACTACAAACTGTACTATGGTTCCGCAATTGGACTTAGTGCTAGAGTGCCACTAGCGAAAAAGAGTTGGTTATCGACTTTTTTTAGATCATATAAGGGTTTTAAAAAAATTAATCAATCAGCCAGGGACGATCCTAATATGCTGGATGCAAAACTTCCGCTCGGTTTAGTCGAATACTATGTGTTTATGACTGATTCATTTTTGAAACACGCAATAAAACTATATGGCTTGAATCCATCTAAAGTTCAAGGTATTAATAAAATCAGTATAGCTGCTGATAGTAGCAGTTGGGCCTGGATTGAAGCATGTGGTATTCTAAGTTTCATTTATCTTTGGATTGATGATGATCCTATTCTAGCAGCTAATTATTCTAGAAAACTTGTAAATAATTTTCCAAAAAATTTTTATTTTAATATCCTTCTACTAGAGGCAAATATAAAAAATAACCGTTTTCAAGAAGCTAAGATTCAAATTAAGGATCTTAAAGAAGCTATGATTAATCTAACTTCAAGGCAGAAAAGTTGGTACAAACCATACCTGGATTATGAAATAGCCCTGTTATCTTTCAAAGAAAAGAAATATGATCAAGCTTTAGATTATGTTAATAGAGCGATTGATAATTATTCCGGAGAACTCGACGTTGTCCTTGGTTTTTGTTATTTGCTGAAGGGGAATATTTTGGATCTAAATCAGGATCGTTTTGGTGCAAAAACTTGCTATAATTCTTGTATTGATCTAAATAATTTTTCGGGAGCTATTTCGCGTGCAAAAGGCTTCATAGATAAGCCGTATTTCATTCCTTAAAAATGCAAGAGTATTGTAGTAGTTTAACCAAATTCAGCCGTTTAAAAACTCGAGAGGTTATGTTAGGCAAAATTGGAATTGGAGGTAATAATCCGATTCGAATTCAGTCAATGACCACAACAAATACTATGGATACCGATGCTACAGTGGCTCAGTCTATTAGAATGATCGAGGCAGGGTGTGAAATTGTAAGAATTACTGCTCCTAGTTTAAAGGAAGCACTTAATCTAGAAAAGATTAAAAAGAAAATTAGACAAAGTGGCTTTAATACACCGTTAGTTGCGGACATACATTTTACTCCAAATGCAGCTGAAATAGCGGCTCGAATTGTTGAAAAGGTTCGAATAAATCCAGGCAATTACGTTGATAAAAAACGGTTCGAGTTTTATGAATATACCGAAAAAAATTATAAACAGGAGCTAAATAGAATTCGAGAAAGATTTATTCCTCTTTTAAGGATCTGTAGAGAAGAGGGAACTGCCCTGAGAATAGGTACAAATCATGGGTCTTTATCCGATCGAATTATGAGTCATTTTGGAGATACTCCAAAAGGGATGGTTGAATCTGCTATGGAATTTCTCAGGATTGCTGTTGATGAAAATTTTAATGATATAATAATCTCAATGAAAGCTAGTAATACGCAGGTCATGGTTCAGGCTTACAGGCTATTGGTAAAAAACATGTATAAAGAAAATATGAATTTCCCTTTACACCTTGGTGTTACTGAAGCAGGTGAAGCTGAAGATGGAAGAATAAAATCTTCTCTTGGAATTGGAACATTGCTAGAAGATGGTTTGGGCGATACAATCAGGGTCAGTTTGACTGAAGAACCCGAACATGAGATTCCAATCGCAAGAGAATTGGTTAAGAGATATGAATCTATAGATAAGGATGAAATATTAAAACCGGTAACAAAAATTTTGTATAATCCATTTTTTCTTGAGCGAAGAAAAACTAATTCAATTTTAAATTTTGGAAAAGATTCAGTACCTCGAGTTATTGCTAATTTATCAAAATTAAAATCTATTTCTCACCTCGACCTCATTCCATATGGTTATTTATACTCAGAGCCAACGGACAAGTGGCATATTTCAGATCAGGCAGTTGATTATATCTATGTAGGCAGTAACCAAGTTAATTTTAATCTCCCTTCAAGTTTGAGTGTTATATTTGATAAAAATAATAAGGAAAATTTTGATCAGTTTTTTAGGGTTGTACCTATCAACAATTTCAATCTAGATGGCTATAATAAGGGAACCCCTATTTTTTTTACTTTGGATGCAAATGATTTTAGTGAGGCTACCAAAAACATAATTTCAAAAATACCTAATTCTATTTTAATTCTTGGATCAAAAAAAAAGAACCCTTACAGAAATTTGAGGAGGTGGTTTATTTATGCGCTAGAGCATAAAATAAGAAATCCAATAATCATAAGGGATAAAGTAAATAATTTAAAAAATGATAAATTTTTAATTGATATTTCCATTGATTTTGGAGGTCTTTTAATAGATGGGTTTGGTGATGGGATTTGGTTGGATACTGATCATGAACCTTCTCTTGCGAATGAAGCGGTATTTGGAGTGCTACAAGCTAGTCGAACAAGGATATCCAAAACTGAATATATCTCATGCCCTTCCTGCGGACGAACGCTGTTTGATTTACAAGAGACTACTGGCAAAATTAGAGAACGCACCTCACATCTTAAGGGAGTTAAAATAGGTGTCATGGGTTGTATAGTTAATGGACCCGGTGAAATGGCTGATGCAGATTATGGGTATGTAGGAACCGGAGAAGGGAGGATATCTTTATATAAAGGTCAGGATATGGTAAAACGTAATATCCCTAGCGACCAGGCTGTAGATGAATTAGTTAAATTAATTGCTGAAAATGGAGACTGGGTTGAGCCAAGTAATGTTTAGCATTTGATATACCTTCAATAGAATCGTAAAATAAGAAGTATAATAATGAAATATCTTATTGATTATATTCGAACAATTAGAGCCTGGTCGCTAGTGTTGTTTATTTCAGTTGTATTATCTCAGGGTCAGGTAAATTCTCTTTCCCCTGCAGTCGCTCATTGGAAGACCCTGTCAAATCAAGAAAAAGAGACATTTGTTTATAGTTATTTGGTTCAGGTTTATGAAACTCATAAAGAGTTGGAAGAGTCTCAGGGCTATGGGGAAATTACCCAGTGGTATTTTAATAATAGGGCGGAAACTGTATACGGTATTTTTGATCGAATGCATGAAAATAAAATAAATCTTTCAGAAATGGTAAAATGGATTGATGAATATTATAGTCATGGAGAATATGCAAATAGTCCTTTCTTTGATGCCCTAGTTTTTGCATTGCGTTTTAGTGAAGCGTCTGGATCCACGATGTGGGAAAAATATGAGAATTTAAAATTTGATAAAATAAAACCTGGCGAAGGTTAAAACTATCTTACTCTCAGAAATTTTTTGGAATAAATAATAATCAGCCTGAAACAAAATCTGGGTTTCCCCCAATTAAGATTAATTCTTTCAGACATAGAAATTAATTTTTCAATTTTTGGTTAGTTTATATCAAAATGATTTTTATGTCCTTATCAAAATAATTATTTATTTCATTATTTAAAATTAGATTTATACAATGGTTATTTTAAATCATGATTAAAAATCTTATAATTTGGTCGGTATTTTCCCAAATACTATTTGCGCAGATGAAAACAGACAAACCTGTTTCTGAAATTTTGTGTGGGAAAAATTCTTCTGCTAATAGATGGCTTGGAGCTAACAGTACTTTAACTGAAGACCAAAATAAAATTGACATAATATTCTATGATTTAGATTTGGCAATAGACTTTGATATTGAGAAAATAGCAGGTTCTTTAAAAATGTTAGGCTCAGTATTGCCTAATGAACAAATTAACAACTTTGAAATCGATTTTTCAGATATAATGATAGTTGATTCTGTAATTTTGTATGGGGAGCCTGTATCATACACTCACACGAATAACTTAATTTCTATACCAGCTAGTCATTTGGATAATAATAGTGGATATGATTTTGATATAATCATTTACTACCATGGTACCCCACCAGAGTGTGGTTTTGGCTCTTTCGTTTTTGATCAACATGATAATCAGAATCATGTGTGGACCTTATCTGAACCCTATGGTGCCAGATGTTGGTGGCCTTGCAAAGATGACCCTTCAGATAAAGCTGATTCTATTTATATAGCTATTACCGTTCCCGGTGATCAAATTGTTGCCTCCAATGGATTATTACATTCCGTTGAAACCCTTGGGCATGGGAAAAAAAGGTACGAATGGAGAGAGAGATACCCTATTCCCACTTATCTTGTTTCCCTGGCAATCTATCCATATACATTTTGGAGTGACGAATATATTTCTGCAAATGGTGATACACTACCACTTGATTTTTATGTTTACCCTGAAAATTATGATATTTCAAGACCAAATTTTCTTTTAATCAAAGATATGTTAGAAGTTTTTTCTGATAGATTTGGTGAATATCCTTTTATTGAAGAAAAATATGGCCATGCAAATTTTGGTTGGGGTGGGGGTATGGAACATCAGACCATTACTAGTCTAGGCGGACATAGTGAGTGGTTAATTGCTCATGAACTAGGACATAGTTGGTGGGGAAACAAAATTACATGCGCTAACTTTGGACATATATGGCTAAATGAGGGTTTTGCTCGCTTTAGTGAAGCTCTCTGGGAAGAAGAGAGGTATGGCTACGATCGGTATAAGGAATATTGGTCAGATCATACCTATTATGGAGCTGGAACTATTTTTGTTGAAAACCCAAATAATATTTCATCGATTTTTAATACTGGCCTTTCTTACAATAAGGCTGGCTGGGTAGTTCATATGCTCAGGGGAGTGCTTGGAGATTCCTTGTTTTTTAATGTCCTTAGGTCTTACTCTTCAAATGATTCATTAGCCTATAGCTCTGCAACCACTCAAGATTTTCAAAATATTTGTGAAAGTCATTCTGGCATGGATCTAGATTTTTTCTTTTCCCAATGGATTTATGGTGAGGGTTATCCTAGATATAGCATTTCTTGGAATCGTAATGAGATGAATGAACTGATTGTTAATATTCAGCAGATTCAAAGTGGGCAGTATTTTTTTATGCCAATTGAGCTTCAAGTGATTTTATCTGAAGATACATTGAATTATGTGGTTGAGAATGATGGTCAATATACAAGCTATAACCTAGGTTATATTGGTCCAAACTCTTTTAATGTTCGGTTAGATCCAGATAACTGGATCTTAAAAGAAGTAGAGTATCTGACGATTGGCTCGGAATTACCTGGGCCAAGACAGCTAAAATTATTTCCACCATATCCAAATCCTTTTAATTCTGGAACCAATATTTCATTTTTTATTCCTGACTATATGGGCCAAGATGAAGTGAAAATAAATATTTTTGATTTAAGAGGAAGGTTGGTTAGTAGTATATGGAGCGGGAGACCACTTATTGGTCATAATATGTTTAATTGGAATGCTGAAAATAAACCTAGCGGAGTTTACATTATTGAATTAACGACTCAGGATAAAAAATTAATTCAAAAGCTTCAATTAATAAAATAGATGGATAAAATTTATATAAAGAATATAAAGATTCCCGGAAAGCATGGAGTTTATAGTTTTGAGAAAAAAAAGAATGAAATTTTTGAGTTAGATATTATAATGTTTGTTCCTTTAGAGAAGGCTGGAGTTTCAGATGATTTGAAAGATACAGTGAACTATGTAGAAGTTGTTGATTTAGTGAATGAAATTTTCAAGAAAGAAGATCGTAATCTAATTGAAGCAGTAGCTGAATCAATTTGCTCAACTTTGTTAGATTCCTACCCTGTAGATAAAGTAAAATTAAAGATACGGAAACCTCATGCTCCGATTAATGCTAACCTTGATACTGTTCAGGTATCAATTGTCAGGTCAAAATAAATGAAGCAGAATATATTTTTATCCTTAGGTTCTAATTTAGGTGATAGAGAATCAAATATAGCTCAAGCAACAATGGCCTTATCAATAAATCTTAGTATTAGAGAGATTAAGAGTTCTTCCTATTATGAATCTGAACC
>CAYFIF010000010.1:22992-24526 GCA_964343085.1 uncultured bacterium
TTTTAGGTACCCAAGCTTGAGAAATCTCTATTACATAGCAATAGAAGGTCCTATTGGTGTAGGTAAAACAAGTTTAGCTAAATTGATGACAGCAAGGCTTGGTGCTCGTCTAGTCCTTGAAGAATTTGAAGAAAACCCCTTTCTGCCTGATTTTTACATTGATCCAGAACGATATGGTTTTCAAACACAGCTTTTCTTTTTGTTGCAGCGTTATAGACAGCAACAAGAACTGAGGCAGGTTGATATGTTTCAAAACCTTCTTGTAACTGATTATATGTTTGTTAAGGATCGGCTTTTTGCTTCTTTAAATTTAAATGAAAAGGAAATGTCTCTTTATGATACTGTTGCAAATTTGCTTGAAAGAAATGTTATTAAACCTGATTTGGTAATCTATTTGCAATCAAATACAGATACATTAATGAAAAATATTTCATTGCGTGGTAGAGAAATGGAGAAAGATATAGCTTTTGAATATATAGATGCTTTAAATCAAGTTTATACTGAATATTTCTTTAGATATCAAGATTCACCATTAGTTATAATAAATACTAGTAATATTGATTTTGTTAATAATAGTAAAGATCTAGATGAGGTTATTAATTTTATACGCCAACCTATTTCAGGTACAAAATTTTTTAATCCATTATCTAGTTGATTATGCGCTGGGTTTTTATAATCCTATTAGTTTTAATAATTTATAGATTAATTAAACCCTTATTGGTTTTTCTAAATCTTAAAAGAAAAATAGAAAAAAATGAAAAGAAGAAAAATATTAGACAAAAAATTAATAGTATGGATATACTAGATGCTGACTATGAAGATCGTTAGGAGGATATTATTTTAATGTTTAGTAAACCAGTGATTAATTATCTAATTGATATTAATATAAAAATATTAAAATATTTTATTATACTATTTTTTTTTGTTCCGATAAAAGTTTATGGGACTTTTGATTTAATCCAAAATGGCTTTGGTTTAGATATAGGTAAAAGTGGCTCAGGTTTCTTTTTATTAAGACAATACACTCATGATTCCGAAAGATTTAGTTTTCTAACAGAGCTCAGATTTTATGATATCAAGGGTGAAAATGAAATGTTCGCATATGATTATTTTACAGGACAGTATCGATCTATTGGGTCAAAAAGTTTAGTCTATGTCCCCGTTTTTTTTGGCGCTAGCTATTATCCATTTGTTGGACTTATTGCAAATAATTTTTCTCCATTTATTACCTACCGTTTGGGACCTGTTTTGACTATTGATGGCAAAGAAGAAGGATCTTTTTTGGATCGTTGGAGTAATCCGGACACTGACTTTTCTTATGGTGGTTTCCTTGGAGTTGGAATTGAATTCAAATGGATAAATTTATCATCCATTATTTTAAATATCGGATATGATTATTTTCCACCGCCGAAATCGATAGGTCGTGATTATTCTGGATTTTTAATTCATATTGCATTTAATCGTTCTGTCAAATGAATTTAGAAAATGCTTTTTTTATTTCTTCACAAAATATTTCTAAAGAAAAATTTGTACT
>CAYFIF010000011.1:0-24526 GCA_964343085.1 uncultured bacterium
TTTTGATTATATAATGACTGAGACTGATACGGAGGGTGATGTTGATTTTGAGTTAAGTGCTAACGATCTGGCAGGTAATGTAAGTATAGTTGAAGAACAGAATACTGGCTCTGTAGTTTTTGATAGAACAAAACCAGTGCTTACAAGCGTTAGTATTGAGTCAAATAATGCCTTTGATAATCAGCTTGCAATGTCTGGTGACTCGATTGTAATTAATTTTACATCTAACGAGTCTGTGCAACTTCCTGTGGTAACAATCGCCGGTGAAGATGCTGTTGTAAGTGGAGCTGCAAAGTATTGGACAGCGACCAGAACTATGACAGCAGATGATGAGGACGGAGTTATTGCCTTTACAATAGATTTCTTGGATCTGGCGAGCAATGAGGGTGAGCAGATTGTATCTACTAATGATGACACAGAGGTTAGGTTCGATAATACACTTCCTACGCTTCCAGAGGTTGCGATAGAATCAAATAATGAATTTGATGGTAGTCTAGCTAAAGTAGGAGATGATATCTCTATTACTTTTACTTCTAGCGAGATTATTCAAACACCTAGTGTTAGTATTGGTTATCAGGAGGCACTGGTGACGGGTAATGGAACAGGCCTAGCCTGGATAGCAACCCGTACGATGACTGATAATGATTTCGATGGGCCTATACCTCTGACTATTGACTTTTTGGATCTTGCGGGGAATGCTGGTCAGCAAACTGTTTCTACCACAGACTCAAGCGGTGTTGTCTTTGATCAGACTGCTCCGCTTCTAGCGAGTGTTGCTATTGAGTCTGATAATGTTTATGATATAAGTCTTGCAAAGGTTGATGATGATGTAATCCTTTCATTTACTTCGAATGAGGCAATCAGGGAACCTAGTGTCTCAATTGGAGGCCAAGATGCGATTGTCAGTGGAGGAGATAGTACTAACTGGATTGCTGTTAGGAACTATGATGAATTTATTCCTGATCCAGACGGACTTATAGGCTTTACTATTGATTATCTGGATCTCGCTGGTAATGCTGGCCTCCAGGTTGATTCTACTACTGATGAGAGCTCAGTTACTTTTGATAGGACCATACCGGAGATGACAGCTATAGAGATTGTATCTGATAATTACTATGACACAACTCTTGCACTTGTTGCAGATGAGCTGACACTTGTATTTACAAGCACAGAGAATATTCAGGCCCCGCCAACAGTGATTATTGGTGATTCTGTTGCAAGTGTTAGTGGGTTTGGTACTTCGTGGACTGCTGTTAGGACAATGCTTGAAACAGATCAAGAGGGTGTTGTCGTATTTAGTATAGATTATCTTGATATGGCGGGTAACCCTGGTGTCCAGAATACAGAGTCTACGAATGGTAGTCATATTACCTTTGACCG
This sequence comes from uncultured bacterium, assembly GCA_964343085.1. Classification (GTDB taxonomy): domain Bacteria; phylum Fidelibacterota; class Marinisomatia; order Marinisomatales; family UBA1611; genus CAZLPW01. The sequence continues at coordinate 1,381 of CAYFIF010000011.1, forward strand.
TACAATACCGTTCATGGATGTTATATCTATGAGTTCTGATAATGATTATGATGCTTCTCTAGCAAAAATTGCAGACACGACAATACTATCTTTTATATCAAGCGAAACCATCCAGACTCCTAGTATTACGATAGATGGTGACTCAGCGTCAGTATCAGGTGATGGTGTAAATTGGACTGCTACTATAGGTATGGATCAGGCTAATAGTGAGATAGAATTACCGTTCACGATTGATTATTTGGATCTTGCTGGCAATGTTGGTGTCCAGGATATCGTAACTACTGACTCAAGTGTGGTTAGGTTTGACATGACTGATCCAGCAGTATCTGATATTTTTATATCATCAAGTAATACATACGATAGTACTCTTGCAATGATTGGGGACACAGTCTTTATTGAATTTACCTCAAACGAATTAGCACAGGTTCCTGATGTGATAATAGGCTCTAGTTCTGCGTTTGTTAATGGAGAAGGAACTAACTGGATAGCTGCACTTGAGATGAGTGAAGATGATGCTGAGGGTGATATTTTGTTTACTGTTGACTATTTAGATTTAGCTGGAAATACAGGCGAGCAAAGATTCAGTACCGATGATGAAAGTAACGTGGTTTTTGATAGAACCAATCCTGAGATGACTGAGGTTCACATAGAGTCAAACAACATCTATGATAATAGCCTTGCGATGATCGGTGATTCTGTAGTTATAACTTTTGTATCTAGTGAAATTGTTCAGGAGCCAAGTGTTATAATAGCTGGTCTTCCTGCAAGTGTTGTGGGTGATGGAATATACTGGAACGCTATGGCTGAAATGATTGATGAGAATATTGAAGGTGTTGTTGAGTTTGAGATTGACTATATGGACCTAGCTGGAAACCTATCACAAACACTATCGGTCACTGATACTAGTAGCGTAAGATTTGATAAGACTCTTCCGGTAATGAACTCGGTTACCATAGGATCAAACAACATGTATGACCCTCTATTGGCCACAGTTGAAAATACGATTATGATTACATTTACACCGAGCGAGACAATTCAGACTCCAGATGTCTATATAGCAGGAGACACGGCAGAGGTAAGTGGAGATGGTAGTTCTTGGACAGCGGTTAGGTCAATGACTGAAGAAGATGCTGATGGAGATATTAGCTTTGTCATTGATTATATGGACCTAGCTGGTAATTACTCACAGTCTATGTCGACAACTGATAGCACTATAGTGAGGTTTGATAAAACGTTACCCTCTCTTGATGAGATTACGATTTTCTCAAGTAATCTATTTGATTCAACCTTGGCTACTAGTGGAAACACGGCTACAATAAATTTTGTTTCTGATGAAGTAATTCAAACACCAAATGTACTCATTGAGGGAGACACTGCTATAGTTACTGGTGATGGACAGCATTGGTCAGCAATCCAAGTATTAAGCCAGGAGAATATTGATGGCCCCGTAGACTTTAGTATTGACTATATGGACCTTGCTGGAAATATTGGATACTCGGATGAGACAACAGACAGCAGTGGAGTACGCTTTGATAAGACACTTCCTGTTATAACAGACTTAATTGTTAGTTCCAGCAATCCTTCAGGATCAATCTATGCTCTGATGGGTGATTCTGTTATACTTACGTTCAGTTTGACTGAAGATATTCTAGGTCCGAGTGTTACTATTGGTGGGCAAGAGGCTAATGTAGAGGGCGACAGCACCACATGGTCTGCTACAAGGGTTATTAACTCTCAAGATACTGAAGGTCTGATAACATATAACATAGACTATATGGACCTTGCCGGAAATGTTGGAATAGAGAATAACGATCAAACAACTGACTCGAGTCAGGTTGTTTATGATCAGACTTCGCCGCAGGGTTACGCGGTTAATGATGGATCCGGTGGGGATATATCTTTTACAGGGTCTGATTCGATGTTATCGGCTAATTGGATTTCATTTACTGATGAAATATCAGGCGTTGATTACTATGAGTTTGCTGTTGGAAGTTCTATTGGTCAGACTGATGTGGTTGAATGGACTCATAATAGTTTAGACACATTAATGACAGTTGGAGGTTTGGCGCTTTCAAATACAATCACCTATTACGTAAGTATAAGGGCCGTTGATGTAGCGGGAAACATATCTGAAATGATTGTATCGAATGGTGTGACAGTTGATCTAAATGGGCCATCGGCTGGTCATGTTTTTGATGGAGAGATGGGCGATGTAGACTGGACCAATTCTATGACTACCTTATCCGGGAATTGGACTGGTTTTTCTGATAATTTAAGTGGTCTTAGATCCTACCAATACTCCATCGGTACGGAGCTTGACAGTTTTGCTCTTGTGAGTTGGCGCTCTGTTGGCATTGACACGATAATTACTGAGCCGGCGCTTGAGCTAGTTAGCGGGACCACTTATTATGTATTTGTCCGAGCATTAGACAGCGCTTATAACATTGGCCCTTCAGTCTCTAGTGATGGCATAACGGTTGACTTGCTTGCTCCTGAGGTGGCTTCGGTTAATGATGGAGACCAGGGAGAAGACATTGACTGGCAGTCATCAGACTCAACGCTATCTTTCTCATGGTCTGGAAGTGACCTAAGAGAAATCTATTTTTATGAATACAGTATTGGCTCAAGCCCTGGTGATACGAGTATAATTGGGTGGCAGGATAATGGGCCTAGCGTTAGCGTAACCGTTGATAGTCTTAGCCTCTCGCATGAACAAATTTTGTATGGGAATGTTCGTGTTATTGATCTTGCCGGTAACGTGTCTGAAGTAACCAGCAGTGATGGAATCACTATTGACATGGTCGCTCCAAAATCTGGTGCAGTGGTAGAGGGTCTAGGTGTTGATCTTGACTTTACTGCTACACTGGACTCACTGACAGCTACCTGGTTTGGTTTTAGTGATGTATTAAGTGATATATCTCACTATGAGTACTCTGTTGGAACAAATTTTGGTGGTTCAGATATTCTTGGCTGGACCTTTACAAATGATACGAGCATGGTTCTTAATGATTTGACCTTAGAAAATGGAGCGCAGTATTTCGTGTCTGTCAGAGCATTTGATCTGGCCTTTAATATTTCAGATAGTATCAGTTCTAATGGTGTTATAACCGATATTGATGTACCTCTAACTGGAGAGGTACAGGATGGTCTGCTCGCGCAGGACCAAGGTTGGACCAATTCATTTAGTACCTTGTCTGCGAATTGGACAGGCTTTGAAGACTCAATCAGTGGGATTGAACTTTTTGAATACGCTATAGGAACCTCTGAAGGTGATAACGATATAGTTGATTGGATGAGCACTGGCACAGATACATTTTTCATAAATGATAATCTTGAGCTTGTAACCGGCAATCTATATTTTGCTTCTGTCCGGGCGATAGACTACGCAGGAAATGTGAGCTCAGTTGGGATGAGTAACGGAATCATGGTTGACCAGGTCAATCCTATCGTTGGTATTCCAATTGATGGAAACCTATCCGAAGATATTGACTGGCAATCTTCTAGATCATCATACAGCATTAGTTGGGATGCTAGCGATAGTCGCTCTCGTCAGCTAGATAGTTTTGAGTATTCTTTGAGTACTGTCCCTGGTGATTCTAATATTCTTGGCTGGACCGATAATGCTAGTGAAACTATGGTCACAATAACAGACCTAGATCTCAATGAAGGAACCACATACTTTGCCAACATTAGGGCATATGATTCAGCAGGAAACCGCTCAGAAATTTCAAGCAGTGATGGTGTCATTATTGATGCGACTGAGCCTAACTCAGGTATCGTTTATGATGGACTAGATAGTTTGGAGATTGATCTGAATTTTACTGCTAATGATTCATCATTAGACGCTTCATGGGATGGGTTTTTTGATGAATTAAGCGGCATAAAATATTATGAAGTAGCTATAGGAACTGCAGAAGGTGATACAAATATTTTAGGTTGGCAGAATGTATCTCTAGACAGCCATATTGTTTTCACTGATGTAGAGATCACTAATGGCACCCAGTACTTCGTTTCTGTTAGAGCATTTGATCAGGCATATAATTCTTCCGATGCTGTTTCATCAGATGGTGTAGTTGTTGATACACAGGCTCCAATAACAGGGGAAATCTTTGATGGAAGTGGAAGCGATATAGATCTACTAAATCAAAATGAGATTCTATCCGCGAATTGGACAGGTTTCTATGATTCACTTAGCGGTATTTTTGAGTATCAGGTTGCTGTTGGCTTTGATAGCTTGTCAAATGATCAGATAGATTGGTTCTCAAATGGAACAAATACTTCAATAGTTTTTGACAGTCTTACACTGGTTGATCCAAGCAAGTACTATGTTTCGGTCAGGGCAGTTGATAATGTTGGGAATATCTCTCCTGTATTTAGCTCGGATGGTGTAATAGTGGATGGAACAGGACCGGTTATTGCTAGTCAATCAGTAGAGAGTGGAAGTTCTTTCTCTTTGGTTGATACTTTTAAAGTAGATTTTATCTATTCAGAGTCTCTAGAGAGTGTAGACGTTTTAGTTTCTGATCTTATCACAGGAACCTATGACTATAGTTACTCAGATAATCTTCTTCAGGTTTCATTTACAGGTCCATTTGCGAGTCTTGACACAATTCGGATCACGCCTATTGCAGTAGACTTTGTAGGTAATGTCTCTGACACTTTAGAGTATGAGTTCTATGGTGCACTGCTTGGCGATTTTAATGATGATATGATTATAAACGCATATGATCTTGGCCAGTTCATGGTGGGTTGGGATAATAATGATCTTCACTATGATATCGGACCGGTTGGTGGACAGGTTCCGAACTTAATTCCAGACCAGGACGGTGCATTTAGTGTAAGAGATGCAATGGCATTTAGAAGAATGTGGTACTGGGCAAATTCATCTGTCACTAATGTACTTGCGGTAGGCATGCCGGTGGGTTCTCCTCTCGATATCTATCAGTCTGGTAATCAGATTGTGGTTGACATCCCAGATGGAGTTGTCGCCTCTGAGTTGGTTCTTGATTATCCAAGTGCAGATATGGTTATTGCTAATTATATTGATATTCAAAGAGAGAATGACATAGTCTTGACCAAGACGTATGAAGAGGAACTGATTTTACAACAGGTTAATGGTTTTGCATCGGCTGATGGTGAGAATACTGAAAAAGAAATTATTTTTGATGTAAGTGGAGTGCCTGCAAATCAGAACGTTCAATTGGTTATTGATTATCAGATGATGGGTGATAACAATGAGGTATTATTCCAAGGATCACAGCAAATTAATTTTACTCCAATGCCTCTAGAGTTTGCGCTATCTCAAAATTATCCGAATCCGTTTAATCCTGTCACTCATATTAAATATGATCTTCCTGAGAGATCTGACGTGGTCTTGCTAATCTATGATTTAATGGGTCGAGAGGTTGCTACACTCATTAATGAACAGCAAGAGCCAGGGTATCGCTCGATCATGTGGGATGGGTTAAATAGATCAGGTCAAAAGGTAAGTGCTGGAATGTATTTCTATACTATTCAGGCTGGTAGTTTTAGGCAGACAAAGAAAATGATCTTACTGAAATAGAGGGTCTAGACTTTTTCATCTAATAGTTTTTCAATTACATTTATCATCTGACGGTGTTCTTGTTCATCAAACAATCTGGTTAGAAAAACGATTTTTCCATTTTTATCTATCACAACATTTCGTGTTACACCTGCTTCCTTGGGAGCAAACTTAGAAAAATGTTCCGCGCCAGGGTCTAGGGCAATAGGGTAGGTTACTTTCATTTCTTTTTTAAACTTTTTTACCACTTCTATAGGCTCATCCCGGTCAATTCCTATGAGCATAAGATCTTTATTCTTAAATCTTTGCCAGACGTCTTTCTCCAGGTGGGGCATTTCTATCCTACAGACTGAGCACCAGCTTGCTGTGAACTGAAGAACGACAACCTTTCCTCTAAGTTTATTAAGTTGGATTTGTTCACCAGAAACTAGGTCGAGAGTAATATCAGGTGATGGGTCACCGATTTTAACTAGAAAATCTCTTTCGTAAACTCCGGGTCTGTTGATAATATTCTTAAGCGCGATGCTACCTTCTCTTAGTGTCCGGGTCTGGCTTTCGAGATCAACGGAGTAGAGTCCAAATTTTTTATCATAACCCTCAGCCCATTCAAAATTATCCATAAGGGTCCAATAGAAATAGCCCTTTATATCTACACCCTCTCTGAAGGCTTTATACATCGCGTAAAGATATCTATTGATAAATAGGCTCCGACGGCTATCATCTTTATCGGCTATTCCGTTTTCAGTTACATAAATTGGTACTTTTAAAATTTTTATAGTGTGGAGTGCCCTGTAAAACCCCTCTGGGTATATGGAGTAGTCCATGTCCGTCTGTATCTCGTTAGATCGTTTTCTAAAGATAAATGGTTCCCTTGTATCCGGTTTTGCCTGTACCAAATAGTGGGAGTAGTAGTTTAATCCAATAAAATCCATTGACGAAATAGCGGAAGTGTTTTGGAAGGATAATTTTGCTTGAAGAGGTAGATGGAAATCAAAGTTCCCTGTCCTGAAATAGTTAATAATGCAGCTGTTAAAGACACTGTCAAGCATACTACTTACTGCCCAGTCCATAATGTTCCATCTTTGATATGGTTCAAATTGAAAGATGTTTTTAACGATACCGATCTTAGAATTTTTACCATCGGGTGTGCTTTTTAGGTGTCTGTATAGTTCCACATGTGCGTCTAGGAGATTGCCCAAGACAATTGCCGCAAGTTTTGGATCTTTCTTTCCAGGAGGAAAGACACCATTAAAATAGCCCTGAGAGACAAAAACAGCGGGCTCGTTAATTGTGCACCAGATAGGTACTATATCATTTAGAAACTTAAAAACAGTATCAGAAAATGAAATAAAGTATTGAATATTTTCTTTTTTCTCGAAGGCCCCCATTTCTTCAAACCAGATTGGATGTGAAAAATGATGAAGTGTTGCGACCGGGGTTATATCATTTTTAATTAGTTCAGTACAGAGAGCGCGGTAGTGTTCAAGAGTGGTCTGATCAATCGTTCCTCTAGAAGGCTCGACCCTGCTCCATTCAATTGAGAATCGATAGTGGTTGGTACCTAGATCTTTCATTAGTCGTATATCATTTGGATAATTATTCCAATGATCAACACTTGCACCAGATTTTTCATTATTATGGATTCTTGATTTTCCGTTTTCATCAAACGAGTGCTCCCACTGATACCAATTATTATTATTATTACCTCCTTCAACCTGATGTGCAGAGGTCGCTGTTCCCCACGCAAAGTCTCTAGGGAAGTACATGCTCTCGATATTTATTTTTTCCCAATCCCATTTTATTTCGGGATGTTTATAGGATAGATATGCAGACATTATTAAGGATGAGAATATGAAGAAAAAGAAAAGTGATAAGATAATTTTTAGTGATTTCATTCAGATTTATAGCCTTGTTTTTTCATCCATTCAGTGTTTGGAAATTTGGTCATATAATTTCTTATCCCATCTGGAAGAAGAACTAGACAGTTTTGATTTGATTTTAAACTGGGTGCTGATTTAATTGCCGCAACCATGGCTGAACCGCAAGATCCTCCGCACAGTAGGCCCTCTTCTTTTATCAGTCTGCGAGACATTAGAAATGATTCTTCGTCTTTGGTTTTTACATACTTATCAACCAGTGAGTTATCTAAAACCTCTGGAAAAAAATCATAGCCGATGCCTTCTACCTGGTATGATTTAACTTCTGTTCCACCTCCTAGAATTGAACCAACAGGGTCTGCTCCAACAATAATTATTTCTGGAATCTCCTCTTTTAAACGCCTAGCGACTCCGGTTATTGTTCCACCAGTTCCAACTCCCATAACGATCATGGATAGATCCTCACCAAAATCATTTAAAATTTCTTCGGCTGTGTGTTGGTAGTGTGCCTCGGGGTTTGAAGGGTTTGAGTATTGGTCCAAAATATGTGAGTTTGGGGTCTCGCTTTGAATTTTTTTTGCTACTGATATGTGGCTCTCAGGATCATCCCATGCAGCCTCGGTCGGGGTCCTAATAATTTCTGCACCAAGAGCTTCCAGCGTTATTTGTTTTTCTTTACTCATTTTTTCAGGCATTGTTATAATACAGCGGTATCCTTTTACGGCTGCTGCGAGCGCCATTCCCTGTCCCGTATTTCCTGATGTTGGCTCAATAAGTGTGTCTCCTGGTTTAATTCTCCCTGATTTTTCTGCGTCTTCAACCATTTTCCAACCAATTCGATCTTTTACCGATCCTCCAGGATTAAAATATTCACATTTAGCGAATAAATTACATTCAAGGTTTGACCCTATTTTATTTACTTTTACTACAGGCGTATTGCCGATTGTGTGTAAGATTGAATCAAAAATCATTTTTACTCCTTCAAAAATTGTTAAGGTAAAGATTGCTAGTGGAAATAAATTATAATATATATTTTACCATAAAATTATTAAATATAAATGCCAAATAAGTCAAATAAATTAGAGGGCCCATTTCTTATAAATCTCAGGAATAAATTTAATGAGATTGCGGGGGATGATAAGCTGATTGATCGAAATGAATTCCAGGAAGGGTTAGAGATAGAAAACGAAAATATTTCTAATCGACTTTTTGATTTATTTGATCTTGACAAAAATGGTACTATCGATTCTTATGAGTTTTTATCTTCTATCGAGCAAATCATTAATGGTACTGAGGAACAGAAAATAAGGTTTGCATTTGACATACATGATGTGGATGGTAATGGTGTTATAGACCGAGATGAGCTAAGAGCATTAATTGAACAAAGTTTTGATGAGAACAATCTGGACTATGACCCCTATCAGTTGGAGTTTTTAGTTGATGAGTATTTTGAGCGTGCAGATGTAGATAATAATGGTAAAATTGATTTCTATGAGTTTTTAGATATAGCAAAAAAAAATCCGGACTTCATGACCGGTTTCTCAGTCAGTCCTGTTTCATGGCTTAACCCTGATAGATATAATACACAATTCTCAACTCAGGAGACGCCAATAGATAGATTGAAAAAAGATGCGTCCTTGCAGGTTGAGGATTTGACTGCTATACAGTGGCTCCTGATACCCAGGATGATTTATTTATACAATATATTATTTAATAGAAAAAAGAATAGACTATTTGTAAAACTAAAAAGTATCCACCTTCTACCTTCCAAAACCGTAGAGATCGTAATAGGCGCTCCAAAAGATTTTGTTTATAATCCAGGAGACTATATTTATATAAACTGCCCTGAAATATCTAAGGGGAAGTGGTATCCTTTTAATATTATAAGAACAAGCGAAGAGGGGGATTTAGTCCTTAATGTTAGAGCAAATAATCATTGGTCTGATCGTATTTTTGATGAGACAATATCTGCGATAGAAAAAAACAGAGATATTATTTGGAATCTTAGGATTGATGGGCCCTACGGATCTGCGAGTAATAGAATCCTTCGTTCTGAGCACGCGATACTTGTAGGAGCTGGATATGGGGTATCGAAAATTGCTCCAATTTTACAAGATATCGCGGTTCGGTATAAAAAGGGACGCGATTTATCAATAAAAAAGATTGATCTATTTTGGTTAATCAGAGATGAAAACTATTTTCAATGGTTTAACAAACTTCTAAGCGATATAGAGTTTTCAGGCGATACAAAGTTTTTTAATTACAATATTTATTTCATCGATAAAAATCCAATATACTTAAAAAATAAAATTGCTTATATAAAAACGGATATAAAAAATAACAAAACAGATATGAAGCTCGTAGATAGTCCGAGTCTTACTTCTCGATCTGGTATGCCTGAATGGGATAAGGAACTAGCAAAAATAAAAAAAGCATCCAAAAGCTCTAAGCAGGATTTATTTTTTAGTGGCCCAAACAGTCTAAAGGGGAATCTTCAGGAAGAATGTTTGAAGAAAAATATATCTTTCATTCATCGAAAGTTTTAGTGGCTGATTGTTAAAAATTAAATGACAAAAAAGGGCTCTTTCGAGCCCTTTTGGGTTAGCTTATTTTATTCTTATGATTTTTTCTTTGGGGATTGATTTTTCATTCTTATGAAGGACAATAGATAAAACACCATCTTTAAATTTGGCATCAATGCGATCTTCATCAATAGACTCTGGTAAGTTAAAAGATCTAAAGAATGAGCCGCTGTTTCTTTCTCTATAATGAAAATTACCATTTTCGTTGGCGTTCATATTCTTTCGCTCGCCTGATATTGTTAACACAGAACTACTTAAAGTAATTTCTATATCATTCTTTTTAACGCCTGGTATATCAGCTGTTAAAATGAAATTTTTTTCGTTTTCTTCAATATCAACAATCGGCTTCCAGTCGCTAAACGTGTTTAATAATTTAGGACTATCATTGAAAATGCTATTTATCATTAGGTCAACATTATTCAGCAATGTTGTTGCCCTTGGTCTGTATTGTACTAGTGTCATTATTGACTCCTATTTTTTAGTTAATTGTTACAACTATTATTTAAGCAATAATGATTCCAGGAGGCTAAGTATGTCTGTAAATATCAATAAAATGAAAAAATGGCATAAATGGAATATTTTAAAATCTAAAATACGCCAAAATGACGCCTTTTTGTTATTTTTTCTTTTCATTAGATTTTTTATTATATCCGGTTACAAACTAATTTTTTATCAATCTTGGTATAAATAAACAGTTATAAGGATTAACTTTGTAGGTGTATTTATTGATAAAAAAAATTGTAATATAGGATTTTACTATGAGATCAGATGTTAATTTAGAGAAACTTCTTAGTGCTATTGATGTCCCCGCTCAGTGGGTTGGTTTGAGAGAGGTGTATGAGGCTAGCACACCTAGGATGATTAGAGATGGTGTTCCTGTTGCCAATAATTTTTCAAGTACCCATGGGATTATGGTAGAGATATTGGTTGATGGCCAATTCGGTTATTACGGGACTCCTGACATGAGCCAAGAGAGTATATCAAAAGCAGCAGAGAAAGCATATTTTCAGGCTAAGACAGCTTCAAAGTCATCGATTTTTCATTTTGATGAGAATGCTCGTCCGCCCCATAAAGGGTCATATCAATCTCCTTATGTTAAAAGTAGGGATAAACTATCAGCTGGTGAAATGAACTCAATGTTACTTGAAGCATATAAACATTTGAAGGTCTCGGACAAAATTGTGAGTGCCTCTTCTCTTTGTGAGATTATAGAAACAGAATTTAGGTTTATAAGTAGCAATGGAAGTGATATTAGTCAGAGTTTTTTGATGCTAGGCTTTGATCTTAGAGCAACAGCTGCTGATGGCACAAATCAGCAGACCAGAACCTTTGGTGGAATGAGAGGAAATTGTAAACAAGTCGGGGTTGAGTTTTTTGATGGTTTGGAGGTTATCGCTCATGCAAATACTATAGGAGAGCAGGCTCTTCAGCTTTTGGATGCGGAAGAGTGTCCGACTGGTGAATTAGATGTAGTAATCGCTCCTGATCAGATGATGCTCCAGATTCATGAGAGCATAGGGCATGCTCTAGAAGTGGATCGGATTCTTGGGGATGAGAGAAATTATGCCGGCTGGAGCTTTGTAAAGCTTGAGGATTTTGGAAAACTTAAATATGGTTCTGATGTTATGAATATCACATTTGATCCTACGGTTTCATCGGAGTTTGCATCATATGGGTTTGATGATTCGGGGCTTAAGGCTGAAAAAGAGTATCTCATAAAAGACGGCCTTTTGATTAGGGGCCTTGGCGGTCAGGAGAGCCAGATTAGGTCTGGAGTCCCTGGTGTTGCTAATTTTAGATCAAGTAGTTGGAATCGTGCACCTATTGATCGTATGGCAAACATAAACCTTGAGCCAGGTGACAATACTTTTGATGAATTGATATCCATGGTGGATAAGGGAGTATACATGGAGAGCAATAGATCCTGGTCCATAGATGATTATAGAAATAAGTTTCAGTTTGGCTGTGAATATGCTAGGCTTATCGAGAATGGTGAACTAACGAAAGTAGTTAAGAATCCAAACTACCGAGGTGTAAGCACACCCTTTTGGAATAATTTAAAAGCTGTTGGAGATCAGGACTCTTTTGGAATATATGGTACACCAAATTGTGGAAAGGGTGAACCTAATCAGGTTATAAGGGTTGGACATGCATCGCCCGCATGTTTATTTGAAAAGATTCAAGTTTTTGGAGGAGCTTAAAAATGAAAAAGGCCTTTAATGAGTTAAGTGAAAAATTATATTCGATGCTCAGTCCAGAAGAGCATCTAATCGCATCGTTTTATGGCGAAAATAGTCAGTTTATTCGATTTAATGCTGCGAAGATTAGACAGACTGGTTTAGTGGATGATGGGACTCTATCTTTAAAATATATGCACAACGGAAGAACTTGCACCGGAGACTTTACATTGTCAGGTGATCTAGATATTGATCTCACTCGCGCCAAGCAACAGTTAGATAGAATGCGTAATGAATCTAAAGAAATCCCAGAGGATCCGTTCCAAGTCATTCCATCAAATACTGACTCTAGCAATGAGATAACTACCGCGAGTGGACTTAGATTTGAAGATGTTCCTGATGCAGTATTACCTGTTATCTCAGGTGTTGACTTTGTTGGGATCTGGTCAGGTGGAAAAATTTATCGAGGAAATTCAAATAGTATAGGTCAAAATCATTGGTTTGAGACGGAATCCTTCAGCCTTGATTATAGTCTAGTTACACCTGAACACCAGATGGTGAAAGGTTGTTTTGCTGGTACAGACTGGGACCAGAAAGAGTTTATAGATTATGTAGAAGAGAGTAAAAAGAAACTCTCTCTATTAAACCTTAAACCAATAAAGATAGATACTGGAAAATATAGAACATGGTTTGAGTCTGCAGCAGTCGCTGATTTTCTTGGAATGTTTTCTTGGAATGGTATCAGCGAGGCATCACTAAGACAAGGATGCAGTGGTTTTGGCAGAATGAGGCATGACAATGTCCATCTATCTAATAAGTTTACCCTTTCTGAGGATTTTCGCAGTGGATATTGTCCAAAATTTAATTCGGATGGGGAAATCGCCAATAACCGCTTGACTCTAATTAGCTCCGGTCAACTAGAGAATACACTTGTCAGTTCTAGGAGCGAGAAGGAGTATGGTGCTAAATCTAATTATGCTGCCAGCGGCGAGTACCTGCGTTCGCCAGTTATGGAACCTGGGAACCTAAACCAGAGCGAGGTGATATCCAAGATTGATACGGGTCTATATTTATCTAATATTCATTATCTAAACTGGAGTGATAATGCTGCAGGGCGGATCACTGGCCTCACAAGATATGCATGTTTTTGGGTAGAGAATGGAGAGATTGTTGCGCCTATAGAGACAATGCGCTTTGATGATACATTTTACAATTTTTTTGGTAATGAACTTGAGCATGTTGAAGATAAGGTAAGTGTTAATCCAGATATTCAAACCTATGGAGGCCGAGAACCCGGGGCAATAACATGTCCTGGTATATTGGTTAGTTCATTCGAACTTACTTTATAAGATAATGGATCTAGCAGGAATTAGCTTTTTTATACTAGGATTCATAATAGGTGGGGGTCTTATGTGGTTAATAGGTCAGAGGAATATAGACTCTGTAAAAAAGAATCAGGATGACATAGAGCTGGAGTTTAAAAATCTTTCAAACAGTGTGTTACTTGATAGCCAAGAAAAATTTCTCGAATTAGCAGCGTCAAAATTTTCTGATTTACTTCAAAACTCTGATAAACAACTAGAAAATAAAAAGGAATTGATTGACTTAACCTTAAAAGAGATGAAAGACAACCTTGATAGTCTATCAAAAAATACAGCTGCATTGGAGGGGCAGATGAAGGAGTCAAAGGAGAGCGTCGGAAGACTTACAGATACGACATCTCAGCTTCGCCAGATCTTATCTAGCTCTCAGGCACGAGGTCAATGGGGTGAGAGAATGGTAAAAGATATTCTAAATTTTATTGGTCTGGTTGAGGGAATCAACTACTCACAACAAACACAGATATCTGATGGAAAGGATCGACCAGACTACACATTTTTTTTGCCCGATGAAAAGTGCGTTAATATGGACGTTAAGTTTCCGCTAGTGCACTATGAAAAATTTATTGCATCTAACAGTGAATCAGAAAAAAACTCTGAAAAAAAAGCTTTTTTATCTGATGTGAGAAAGCGAGTTAATGAAGTTTCAAAAAGAGGCTATATTGATCCAAAAGGTAGTACAGTCGATTATGTTCTTCTTTTCATACCGAATGAGAGCATATACGCATTTTTAAATCAAGAAGATCATACCCTGATTGATTTTTCTTTGGAGAAAAAGATTGTACTCTGCTCACCCGTTACTTTATATGCTTACTTATCATTAATTCGTCAGGCTGTCTCAAACTTCTCTATGGAGAAAAAAGCTGGAGAGATGCAGGAACTGGTAGGAGTTTTTCGAAAGCAGTGGGAAGTTTTTGTTGATAAGATAGATGCGATGGGTAAAACTCTAAATACCTTAGGTAATCACTTTGAGGAACTTAAAGGAACGCGTATAAGGGCACTTGAAAGGCCGATGGAAAAGATTGAGAATTTAGAATTGGGAGATCCGAAGGAATTTAAAGAGATCGAGGCATAAGATTGATAATAACTGCAGATAAAAATAGAATTTTTGATATTGTAAAGGTTAAACTTTTAATCGTTCTAGTACTTTATATTTTCTCTGTTTCTTGCGTTGGTCCCCCTGAACAGGCAGATGGCTTATTGGAAAATATCCCGGCTGTAGTAAATGAATCTGATTATTTTTCTTTATCAATCTTCGCGGATGACTACACTGATAGTTCATCCTATGATCTTAATTTATCAGTGTCAGATTCAGATATTTTATTAACAACGTTGGTTCTTAAAGACCTTGATATCAGCACAAAAGATTCAACTTATTTTACAGTAAAAGATACAGAGGGCGATACTGTTTCATCTTTTTTGATTCAGAGTAACGTTACCTTATATGGAGAAGACTCAGTATCTGTTATCGGCGTTCCAAATACTATCATATTAGATAGTAAAAAGTTTAGTGGACGTTTGGAGTATCAGATATTGAAAAAATAATTTATTCCTCCCACGCGGGGCAGAGGAAATCTTTGTAGTCACAATATTTGCAATTAAAATCGTTCCTTTTTGTCTCAAATAAACCCTTCCTAATCCCTTCAGCAACATTTTGAATCTGCTCTCTGTTTTGCTCCAACTCTTGATCGGAAAATGAATGCGAAGATATCGGGTCATCACCGTGGCGTAAAAAGTGAAGTATTGCTTTCCCAGGTTTTCCTTTAACATCAGAGACTGAATTTGTTAAAATAGCTTCAGTATAAAGTGCTAGTTGAAGATTTTTTTCTGCTTTACTTTTCTTACGACTTGTTTTATAATCAATTATATTTAGCAGTTTACCATCTCTATCAATTCTATCAATCTTTCCTGATATCTTTACATTTAAATCATTCATAAAAAATGAAAAACTTTTCTCGCGTCCAATGACCTTAGGAGGATTATCTTTATAAAAGTAGAAGTAATGATTTAGGATTTCTTCTCCTTGTTTTTTGAATTCTTGACCCCTTTGACGATATTCAAATGAATCTTCTTGCCAATGTTTTTCAAGCAGTTTGAATAAGGTTTCTTTGGTCTGATCTTTATTTTTAAGTCCGTGAAATTCTTCAAGTATTTTATGCATTATTAAACCAAATTCCCCTGTCGCACGTGTTTTTCTCTCTGGTATTTTATCGATGTATTTAAGCCTATATTTAAGTGGACATGAGCTGTAGGTTTCAATTTTTGTGGAAGACAAGTGTAGCGTATTGTCGTTTATCTCTGAAATTTCAGTTTTTTCAATATTTTTTAATGCTAAATTTTCTAGTTGTTCTAAAATTTCCCGTGCATTTTTTAACTGACCAGCTGCAATTTCTCGGTTAATCTCTGATAATAATTTTTGACGTTTTTCACTTAAGGAAATAGTTTTTTCTTTTGAAAATTTCATTGTATTTATCTCCATTGGCTGAGGGTTTGTGTTTTCCAATTCTTTAGTGAACCTAGATTGTTTTTTTGTAGGCCCAAATAAATAAAGTTCTTTTTCTGCTCTTGTGATACCAACATAAAATACGCGCCGCTCCTCTTGTTCGTGTAATTTGCGGAAAGTGATATTTGTATTTTGTTTCCATGCCCTCCAAGAAGACGGAAGCCGGTCAATGGTTGAATGTTTCTTTAAATTAGAGGGGAAACTACCGCTGTAAAGAAATGGAATTATTACTATAGGGAATTGCAGTCCTTTACTCTGATGGATTGTCATGACATTTACAGCAATATTTTCTTTTTTAAGTTCTGGTTGTTCTGCCAATTTATTTGAACCAAGAGACATTATTTCCATAAATACAAGCCAGTCTTTCAGATTAGAATTAGGATCTTTATTGATAAATTGTTCTGCAAGGTTCAAAAGTTCGCCAGTATTTGTGAGGTTAAGTCTTTGTGAATATGTGTATTTATTACGAATGGTTTTCACTAAAGAAGAATCTTTTAGCTGAGTTAAAATTTCCCAAATTATCTCATCGACTTTGGGGTTTTTTGCCAATAAGCGCTTCAGATTGTCCAATGATCTTATAATAGACTTGACTTGTTTAGAGTTATCTATATTTTTATACAATTGATCGAGTTTATTGTCTAATGTTGTTTTAGCCATTTTTTTGAAGAAATCACTAGTCCAATTTTCACTTAATTGTTGTCTTAAGATTCGAAATAGAGAGATTTCTGCATAACTATCTTTACATACTAAGTGTCCCCAGGATAGCACATCTTTTACAATAGGAACATCAAAAAAATTTTCTATATGAATATCGACCGGGATAGCTGAATTTTGCATAGCATTGGCTGCATCTTTAACGTTACCCCATCCGCGGCATATTACCGCAATATCTCCGTATACAGTGTCACCATTTTTTGTTATCGAGTGAATCAGTTGAGGTAATCTCTCTAGTGTATCAATTTTATTTGCTTGGATCCATATCGGTTTTAGTCCTGCATCTGCATTTTTAGGTAAACATTTTAAAATTTTCGGAGTTCGATCGGGATTTTGACTTATTACCGCATTTGCTAAATCAAGAATTTCTTGGGTTGAACGTCTGTTCTCGACTAGTTGGATTTCAGCATAATTTGGATGTGAACTATAGCGATTTCTAAAGTCAGAGATATTATAATAGTTGGCTCCTCGGAAAGAATAGATGCACTGATCCTCATCCCCAACAACCGTGATACTGGGTCTTTTTTTTGCTATTAGGTTTATTATTTTATTCAAAGCATAGTTATTATCTTGATATTCATCGCTGAATATATGTCTGTATCCTTTTCGCACTTGTTTTAAGATAGATTTGTTATTTTTCAAAACCTTATAGCAGTTCAATACCATATCTCCGAAATCTAAAGCATTATTTTTAGCTTTAGATTTTTGAAAAAATGAGTAAGCTTCTACTAGGTCATGTAGTTGAAAATAGGTATCATCAAAATTAGTATTTTTATCATGAATACCTGGGAAATTTTGTTGAAACCAATCTTTAGAATCCTCAGCATGGTTTAGTTTTGATTTTAATTCTGAAGGAGAGAGAAGTTCATCACTGACTCGATTGAAAAAAGGTATAAATGATTCGCGTATTGCCTTTACAGGGTTGTCAGCAAATGATCGAGACTTTATAAAATCCATTTCATTAAAATGATTAATTAAAAAATATAAAATATCACTATCATGCCATAGGACATCATTTATACGTTCCTTCGGACCATATCGTCTCATTACCGAATGACAAAAACTGTGGAAGGTACCTACAAAAATAGACTTTGATTTTTCATTAAGGATTTCTTTAATTGTTGATTGTGCTTCGGAGGTTGCTTTTTCGGTAAAAGTTAGCAAGAGTATATGCTCTGGTTTTACTTGATCTGTAAGAACAAGATGACGGATTCTGTGAAGAAGAGTAAATGTTTTTCCGGTTCCTGCACCTGCAATGATCATTAAAGGTGATGGAGGATGCTCGATGGCTTTCTTTTGCATTACTATTTGGATAATCTATAGTTAGATATCATATTAAAATATGGGAAGATTTTCTATAAAACTCTAAATATTCTTATCAAAATTTATTTTTTTAACCTTTTCTTATAACTAAAGTCTAAATATGCAAAATGACATGCATAAAGATCATGAGCTTATTAGAAAATTTCAAAAGGGTGATTCTAAATCTTTCGACCAAATTGTTAGAATCCATCTTCCAGAAGTGATAGGTTTTTTTATTACTATAACTAATGATCAAATGCAAGCTGAGGACTTAGCGCAAGATGTTTTTCTAAAACTATTTAAGTATTTGAAAGGCTTTAGGTTTGAATCATCATTTAAAACATATTTATATAGGATTAATCTTAACACAGCAAATTCATGGATGACTCGAAATAAATGGAAAAAAATTTTAGGATTAGACAAAGTACCTGAACCAGTTTATCAAAGTAAAGAGATTGAAGAAGATTGGATGAGACGAGAATTAAGAGGTGCAATTGCACTGTTACCACAAAAACAAAGAAATGTTGTTTTATTAAGAATTAATGATCAGTTTTCATTCAGTCAGATTTCAAAAATAACGGGTATGAAGGAAGGAACTGCTAAGGTCAATTTTCACCATGCCAAGAAAAAACTTATGGAAATAATAAATGAAGAATAATTCTGATAATATTTTACAAAAAATACACGTATTAGCTCCTGATAAAGTAGATACTGATAAATTTTTGGATAGATTGCATCTTTCAATAAAAGAAAGAGATGAAAATCAGAGGGTGTTTAAAACTTCAATTATAATGATTATAGTTTTATTCATATTATCATATATGAGATTTGATATTCCCTCTGAAATTGAACGAAGTTATTACATTTCTGAATCTGATAACTTATTTAAGACAGATATTTGGAGTATTGAAATTGATTCAAACTATGTTGATGATAATTATTCAAATGAACTTGCGTATTTTTTATTAAATGAAGGAGATCTTTGGGAAGCACTTGATGTTTTCAATGAGATACTTTTGGACAAGGAGGAATCATGATAAAACAAACCTGGTATATTCTATTAATATCTTTTATTATTGGGCAGGAAGTGGATCGTGGCGTTAAACATAATTACGATAGAGACAGTCACAGATCTAAGCAGGATCGGATGGAAATGATGATGGTCTGGCGTTTGACAGAAGGATTAGAACTATCAACAGAGCAGGCAGAGAAATTTTTTCCAAGATTCCGTGACCATAGGAAAAAGATGGATCAAATTAGATCAAAGATAAAAGATCAAAATAAAGAATTGCGAGGAAAAATGAATAATAATCAAACATTGAAAGATGGTGATGTGTTTGATATTATGAAAGAAGTTACAGAACTTAGAAAAAAAGCACATGATATTGAGTTTGAATTTCTTTCTGGAATGAATGATCTTCTAACAGCAGATCAGTTAGCATTTCTTGGTATGTTTAAACAGAGAATGTTAAATGAAATAAAAGGAGAGCTTAAGGGTAAAGATAAAAGAGAAAGAAAACGCGGTAAAAA
Source organism: uncultured bacterium (assembly GCA_964343085.1). GTDB lineage: Bacteria > Fidelibacterota > Marinisomatia > Marinisomatales > UBA1611 > CAZLPW01. The sequence goes on from CAYFIF010000011.1 coordinate 20,987, forward strand.
ACAAAAGTGGAATAGAAGACGTAATAGATTTTAAATTAAGAGAGGTTAAATATGAAAATAATTATAAAATTATCTGTGGTTTTTCTAGGGTTAATTATTTCATGCACAAATAATGATCCTAATGGTATTCAAACATCAGATACAGAATTGATTCTAATGTCACTTCTTGATGAGGATGATGCAATAGGAATGGATGGTTTTGGCTCTGATGGTGATATGGATGTTGAGCATGAAATTGGACTAGAGTCTGAGGAAAGCCTTGGCAGATCTCTTAGTGATACACTCCAATATGGTGAAGGTTACAGGATCCGATTTGGTCGCAGAATATCAGAGAGAGAAAGATCGGTTGAATTTGAGGTAAATGGAGATACTGCGATAGGAAGTGTTACATATAATATATCGGGCGAGTTTATTGTTCGTGCTATTGATACAACTAATTTTGAGTTAATTGATTCTCTTGGGTTTAACAAACAATTTTCCTCTTATTTTTATCGTAATATACGTTTTGTAAAAGTGGATGATGTAAGTAATCCTGATGGATACAGGTGGAAGATTGATGCTCTGACACCATTAACAGGCGGTACTGGTGATAAGGTTCAAATTTTAAATATATCAATATACTCATTAGATAGTCTTTTCCAAGTTAGTGAACTACTCTATTCTTTTGATATTAATGAGAGTGGTCAGTTGTATATGAATAGAGATAATCTCTTAAGGTATACCGCTTTTAGTAGAATTCTTATTCTTGCTGAGGTTAGTAATAATGAGCCTGAGTTTACTATGGATAGTTCAGAGGTAGGTGAGCGGGTTTTTGTAAACTATGGCAGGAATAATATGCAAAGAGGGAGAAGAAGCTTACAAGACTATGGTCTATTTTTTGATCAAACTGCGAATGATAATATTCACTCAGGTGGGATAAGGGTCCATGGACCAGGCCCTGGCCAAGCACGAGGCATATTCCGAACATTTTTTGAGACGATTGATCTTGCAACACTATATATTTCTGATGGTGGATATAATACATCAGTGTGGTCTATACCTTACGTGGTTGAGAGACAATAAAATTTTTAGGAAAATAATTAGAAATCATACTTTTTAGATAGGTTTTAGCTTAGTCCTCAATAGACAAAGCTTGAACCACTTTGTCCCTAATTAATTAAACTCTGAAATATGAAAACTTACAATTTTAGTGCTGGACCCGCAGTTCTAGCGGATGATGTATTAAAAGCATCAAGTAATTTTGTAATAGAGCATTTAGATTCTGGTATGAGCATTTTGGAGATGAGTCATAGATCTCAGCCTATAGTCTCGTTATTTGATGAGACAACAAAACGGACTAAAGATCTACTCAATGTTCCAGAAAATTATTCTGTCCTATGGCTTCAGGGGGGAGCATCCTTGCAATTTTCGATGGTTCCTATGAATTTACTTACTAAGAATTGTTCTGCAGATTATATAATTACCGGGGCTTGGTCTAAGAAAGCTGCGCAAGAATGTAACAAAATTAGAAAAACAAATATAATTGCCAGTTCTGAAAGTGACACCTTTACTTATATTCCAAAAAAAATCAAGCAAAATTTAAATTCCAAATATTTACATATCACAAGTAATAACACAATTTACGGGACTCAATATAAAAAATTCCCGAAAGTTGAAAATCTTAACGGATGTTTAATTGCTGATATGTCATCAGATATATTATCAAAACCAATTAATATTACTGATTTTGGATTAATATATGCTGGTGCCCAAAAAAATATGGGCCCTGCTGGAGTGACTTTGGTCATTATTAGGAATGATTTAATATTAGATGATGATAGAAAATTACCTACTATGTTAAACTATAGAACTCATGTTGAAAAAGACTCCATGTTTAATACTCCTCCGGTTTTCTCAGTTTCTGTTGTGAATGAGACCCTAAAATGGATAGAAAAAATTGGTGGTTTAGAACAGATGGCAATAATAAATCAAAATAAAGCGAATAAATTATATAATGAGATTAATAGAAATGAATTATTTTTTAGCCCTATAGCAAAAGAGGATAGGTCTCTGATGAACATACCTTTTATTTTTTCAGATAAAAGATTAAAGGATAGTAATTTTTTGGAATTTTGTAGTAGCAGAAATCTCCACTCTCTAAAAGGTCATCGTTCTGTAGGTGGTTTTAGAGCCTCAATCTATAATGCTATGCCAGAAGAGGGAATTGACGAACTAGTTAAGGCAATGCAGGATTTTGAGAAAAATATTTGAATTAATTTTTGATCAAACCATCTTTAATTAGTTTATCTAGCTTAGGTTTAATTACATATACGCAATATGGCTGGTTGGAATTATTATTGTAATAATCATTATGATAATCTTCAGCGTCAGAGTAGTTATTTAGTTCAATAATCTCTGTTACAATAGGATTTGCCCAATTTTTTGAATTTTCAGCCTCACGTTTTGAAATTTGTGCTAGATTTTTTTGTTCTCTATTATGATAAAAAATAACCGATCTATATTGAGTTCCTATGTCATTCCCTTGTCTATTTAAAGTTGTCGGATCATGTGCATTCCAGAAGATATTTAAAAGTTGATTGTATTTTATTATAGTTGGGTCATATTCTATCCTAGCAACTTCAGCGTGGCCAGTATTCCCACCGCAAATTTCTTTATATGTTGGGTTTTTGGTATGCCCTCCAGCGTATCCAGGTTTAACGTCTAAAACTCCCTTGACTCTTTGGAAAACTGCCTCAACACACCAGAAGCATCCGCCTCCAAGTGTCGCTATCTGAGATTGATTCATTGGTTTTCCTCCATAAACATTTTTAACTAAAAATAATAATAATAAAAATATATTTAATTTTTTTACAATCAATTCTAATTATTTTTTAGGAGTAAGGAATTTATTCGTTTGAATCCATCCACCTTTTGTATTTGTAACAACCAGTTTTGAACTTGGAGGAATTTTATATTTTGTTCGAGGGGGGGTTACACTAAGCTCTATTTCACCTGTTTTACCAATCTGAAAAGCAAATTTTCCATCACTACCTGTAACGCGCATATCTTTTGATTCGTTATTTATTAATACTTGAACGCCAGCGATAGGTTCATTGGTGGTCACATCTATGACTTTGCCAAAGACCAAAGTTGGTTCCAATAAATTATTATCTAAGTATCTCGGTAGCATACTATCCTCAAACTCTGAATTGTCCTGATATCCGCTTAAAATTGCGGTTAAATTTTCGTATCTACCGCTCTGAGCTACATAACATAATAGGGGATTTACCTCAGAGCCATTTATCCAAAGAATTAGTTTGTTCTTTTCAGTTCGATTTGTTTTTATGTTGTTAATAATTATTCTTTCAGTTTTAAACTCATATGGTTTTTCGTTTGAAGCTAAGTGATAATATATGCCGCCTACCTTAAAAAAGGTTATTGCCCTTTCATCTATAGTACCTTTTTCTACTGTCAAAGGTTTTTTATCATCAGGAATAGGATCAAGGCTTATATCAAGTATTATTTCATTATCAGAATTAAGGTGTTTTGGTTTAAGTAGAA
>CAYFIF010000012.1:0-24195 GCA_964343085.1 uncultured bacterium
GGATTTTTTTCCAAATATTTAATTACAATTTCTAAAATTTGTTTTGATTTTATATGATTAGGAACCAATCTATTATTATTATAAAAATTTTCTGATGCTTTAAAGTTAAGGTTTGCTCTTAGCGATTCATTTTTTAGGGCCAATTTTTCTGCTTTTAGAAATCCTTGCCAAAAACCGAGTACATAATATTTACCCTTAATTATTTTTTCTTCATCATTATTTGTAAGTAAAAAATAAAGGCCTTCTCCTATAAAAGGATCTTGATTAGAATAAAGACATGTTAAAAAAGAACCCAAAAATATCAAATATAATATTACTTTTCTCATTCATTACTCAAAATTAAAAGGTTAGTAGTTACCTATTCTTTATTAAATACATTACCCCAGATATTAATTTTAAAATTCTTCGTATATATCTTTGGTTTTAATTTTTTCTGTAAGTCCTTATTCGAAAAGTAATTAATTTTTTTCAATCCTTTTTTCCAAACCTGGACTTTATATATTTTCGAAAGGGAAAGAAAATCTAATGCTGTTTTTTTATATCTATATCTTATTGAATTTTTCCAAATACCTATTTTAGGAATATTGTTTAATCCGAGTCTCCCTATCTCCCGTACATTGGTACTTGAATCCTTTTTTATTGAAAAAGCAATTAAAATTGCTAAAAAAGCAAAAATACCTGTCAAAATTTTCAAAGGAATATTCAAATAAGTAGTTAAAATAAAAACTAACAAAAAAAATATAATGCATAAAAAAAGATTCCTTGAAAATGATACCTTACTCATTTTAAAACCATAATTTTAATTATCTAAATCTAGTAAAAGTAAAAATAAAAGACTCTATGATTATTTTGGGAGGGTAGAGCCTCTTAGAAAGAGGCTCTATTTTTAATTTATATTATATTTGTGTGTTAATTGACTCTAAATACTCAAAGACCATGCCAAAGCCAAAAATTTTATAAAAAAACTAAAATTTTACCCAAACTGTCACATTTTGTTTCAGTGAAAATATTTTTGTAATACTTTATTACAATATTTCTAATCAATTTTGAAAAAAGACTTATTTTCTAATCAACCTTTTATTTTTTGTAAATATCAAATCTGCATTTTTTAAAAACAACTCAATTGAAAAAAATTATTTTAGATTTGAATTTATTTACTAGGACTTTTTTTATGATAAAATACAATTTTTCAAAAGTTAATCTAAAAATTTTTCGGGCATCATTTGTATAGGGAATAGACAAATCGTCAATTTTATTTAATAAAATAATTTTTTCCTCTTTTGAAATAATTATTTTAAAAATACTTGGTCTTGTTATTTCATTTTTTCTTTCCCATACTATATCACTGAATTTTAAAGACCAATTGGAAAAATTAATTATTTTCATCTGTGTTTTTTTAAAAAATATATTTTATTATATATTTTTAATAATCAATAGGTAATTAACCATAATAAACCCAATATTTTATGATGTTTATAAATAAATATTTAGTTATTCTTTTGGTTTCAACAATTTTTTTAAGCTGTACTAATGAGAGTAAAGAAAAAAAAATGTTAAATAAAAAGGATTCTATAGGCTTATATGGTAATCCGATAACAAAGGAAAGATATAATGATCCCAGTTTGTTATTTAAGAACCCAAATTTATATCTAAATAAAGAAGTCCTAATTACTGGTAAAATTTTAGAAGTTTGTCCAATGCGTGGATGCTGGATTAATATTGAAGTTCCAAAAAATCCTCAAAATTATATTAGAGTTAAAGTTACTGATGGGGAAATTGTTTTCCCCTTATCTTCCAAAGGTAAAAATGCTAAAGTGCAAGGAATCTTCCAAAAATTAGAATTTTCATATGAACAGGCAAAAAACTGGAAAATTCATTTAGAAGAAGAAAAAGGTAACGCTATTGATCCCGATACTATTTTAGTTTCCCCCGAGGATCTTGTTGAGTATAGAATAATTGGTAGTGGTATAAAAATTTTCTAATATGTTTTTAAAAAAAAAGATCTTATTAAATGAGATCAAAGGCAGTATGCTCCAACCATAGTCAATTATGTAAGATAATTTAATATGGCTATGTAATATTCTCTAAAATTGCTTCGTTTGCAAGATTGTCTGCTCTTTCATTTTCCAAATGACCTGAGTGGCCCCTTACCCATTTCCAAATTATATTATGATCTTCTGTAAGTTCTTCAAGTGTCATCCAGAGCTCTTTGTTTTTAACAGGTTTTTTCTTTGCCGTCATCCAATTATTTTTTTTCCAGTTTATGATCCAACTAGTTATTCCATTTTTAACATATTTTGAATCAGTGGTCAATTCAATAGTTGAAGGGGTATCTAATGTTTTTAATCCTTCAATTACTGCCCTTAATTCCATTTTGTTATTTGTTGTAGGATTTTCATAACCCTTTAATTCTTTCCTAGAATTTTCTGATATAATTAATACACCCCAACCTCCAGGACCTGGGTTTCCTTTACATGCACCATCGGTGAAAATTTTAAGTTTATGATCTTTTTGATTCATTTGAATCTAATAGCCTAATAATCTAATTAAGTAAAACTGAAATTTACATTTAGTTTTTTATGAAAATAATAAAAGGTTGATTTATAGTTTATTAGATTTTACTACCAAATACTAACTCTTATATATTATTGGACAGATATTTTTATCATCTAGGTTTTTTTCTATGTAATTAGATAATGACCCCTTAACCCTAATTGACCTTGCTTTATCAGTTGAAAAATGAACGACCATTCCAACGCGTGGTTTATCACTAATATTTTCTTTTGATGAATGATATATTCCTGAGTTGTGAATACTTAGTTGTCCTTTATTTATTATTGATGATTTAATTGTATAATTTTTTTTGTTTTTATAAATAATTTCATCCTGTGCGTCAATATTTTTATCAAAAAAATCTAACCCTTTTAAATTTGACCATTTGTGAGAGCCTAATATAAAACGCACTGGGCCTGAATCTTTACCTACATCCGTTAGAGCTATCCAGGCTGTAAATACACCTTCAAGGCTCCAAAAAGGCCAGTACTGTATATCTCTATGCCAACCTGCATTCCCTTTAATTCCACCTCCTGGAGGTTTCCAAATAGACTGTGAATGCCAGACCTGTATTATATTTGATTTCGTAATTTCAGAAAGATAATGACCTAGAACAGGACTTGTTATTAGTTTTCTGATGGTATCATTAGATAAATGAGGTTTGTCAATTTTAATTATATTTTTTGGATTATCACCAATATTCCAAAATCTTTCTTCTGGTTCTATTCCTGTTTCATAATTACCTTGAATTACATCCCAAACAGCTTTTCTGGTTCGTACTATTTTCTCATCTGAAAAAATTTTTGAGATAATACATAGGCCATTATTCTTTAGTTCTTTCTGGTATATTTTTATTTCTTTCAATATTCCAACCATTTAAGGTTTTTATTATATTGAAATTTTATTGACAGGGGAAAAAAATGCAAGTTTTTTAGATTATTGCAATATATCAGTTGCGTTATCAATAGTATAACTGTTATAATTATTGGTCTTTTTAGACAAAATTTTTGAAAAGAAGATTTTGGAGAAATAGGCAATAAATGAAATTGGATAAACAATTACTTTAATGTCAGTTTATCACTATGATTAGGCTTCAGGTTGGCGCTAGAAGCCTTTTCTTTTTATATAAAGTATTACTTTAATATTGAATTTTTGACAATTGGGGGCGATCGGTTTCGACAGGATAAGAGATATAATTGATTGCGCACGGAGGATAATAGTTATCTCCTTAATCAACTATTACAAACATAGTTGCCGATTACGGCTACATGGCTGCAGCTTAATTTTGTGGCCCGTTTCTATTCAAATTAGCCCGTGGTTTAAATAAGAAGCGTCAATTACACAGGCTGGTCCTTATTATGCCTGATTTTTAAGGATGAGATTTTTCAGGCTAGCTCTAATGAATTTTTGTCTTGAGTTATAATTAGGGTAAAGACTTAACCTAAGACTATGTGTGTAGACGTCAGTTATAATTTTATTTTGGACGGGAGTTCGATTCTCCCCGCCTCCACAATGTTTTTTATTATTAGGCGCTAATAAAACCATCAATAGGTTTACAAACAACCAGAGCAGTGTCTTCTTCTACATCAACATCCCATACCATGCTTAGCATTACATACTCCCCGGTTTTGCCGTGTTTCCAGCGTTGTATTGTACTATAGCGACTTAAGGAAATTATGTTTGACTTGTTTAATGTTCCCTGGTGTTTTTTTATGTGCTTTAGATCATCAGCGTGGATCAGATCTTCACTATCATAAGAGCGCCCTTTGAGTTCAAAATCTTTATATCCCATCACCTTTTCCCATTTTCCATCAAGCTCGGTAATAATCCCATCCGATACTCTTCCAGAAATATAAAGTGAATCACTAATGACTCGATCAAATATTTTACCTTTGGGACCTATGATTTTTTTGTTTTTTTCATTTCTAAATAACTTTTCTTTTAATTTGAAGTTTTCTTTCATCAGATAATCAATAACAACATCTTTTTCTTTTTTTGTACTAACTGAATATGATGTTTCCAATGGTTGCTCTTTTGATATTCCTATAGAATTTTCTTCTGATAATTTAAGTAAATGTTTTGGCGGGATTTGATTTTTTGCAATCCAAATACTTAAAGCCTGAGGAGTTACTCCAAAATATTTTGCAACATCTCGTTTCTGCCTAAAGCCTTGTTGGCTCATGATATCATTTATAATATCTATTGCTTTTTTCATGATAATTAAATAAAAATTAAAAAATATTAAGTAAAAATTAAATAATATAAATTATAAAAAGCTAGAAAAATATTTTTATTGATAGAGTCGGAGTTATTCCAAGCATACTCACAGTAGTAATTTTATTTGATGTTGAAAATGGATTAATACGGGTATGGCTGATATTGTTTTTATTATAAATATTATAAATTGAAAGTCCTAAACTAATGGTTTTTTGATCTTTCCAATTCCAATTTTTTGATAAACTAATATCTAAATGGTGAGTTGGATTCAAACGTTCTTCATTTTGTTTTGTTGGTATATATATATCAAAATCTAACGAACTTATATTCACATTCTCTTCATTTGTGTATACTCTTCCAGATGTGTAAGCCCAATTTGCAGATATTTGAAAACTGTAAATTGTTGTCATTGCAACTAATTTGAATTCATTAGTTCTATCATGGTCCGCAAAAAATTCTTTATTTTCGTTCAGGTCACTATACCAATTAATCGTTCGGTTCCTTTGGTAGGACGCCCAGCCTGTAATTTTACCCTTTGTTTTTCGTACTAATAATTCTAAGCCCCATATATATCCTTCTCCTGAATTAGATATAATAAAATTATTTTCAAATAATTTAGGTGATTGCAATTGATCATTATTTGATAATTGAATTATAAATAAAGAGTTTAACTTTTGAGCATATATTTCAGAGCGAAAGCTATATATCGGGAAATTATTTATAATTGAAAAATAGAAATTGGTACTTTCAATAGGTGGTAAATTATTACCCGAAGGGATCCACATTTGTTCTAAACCTCTATTTGAATTATAATTGTTATACTTGTGCATAAACTGAAAATATTTTCCTAACGAAATTTCAATGGATAGGTTTTCTGATAATTTGGTGTTAATTAGGAATCTTGGTTCAAAATAAAATTTATTTTCAGCAATTTTGGTAGATCTAATTCCGCCTTCTAAAAATAAATTTGATGGAGATACATAATTATATTGAAGAAATGATATAAATTGAGATTTTTGGTCAAATAACACAACTCGGGTATCGCTAGTTCCATCCTTTTCTTTGGTATTTAATTCAAAATTTCTATAAATATATTTTACTCCCGTTTTTAATTTGTATCTTTTCGATGAAAAAAATCTTAAATGGAACTTAGCTGAAGATTCGGAAAAAAGATATTGGTGGTTGTATGATCCAATATTTTCATTGTTCGTCAGTTTTTTTAATACTCCATATTGGTCTCTATTTTTTGAATTAGATAGGCTAAATAAAGTATTTAAGTTGTTTGTCCATTGAGTAGTCCAATTTATTATTCCGGAATTATTCGAAAAAATTGTTGATTCATCAATAAAAGTTGAATCATAGCCTAAGATAGTACCAAATCCAAAGAATTCTCGGTTTTCTTTGATATTATCAATGCCAATATTGTAGGTTATCGATAGAATATTTTTAGGTGAAATAAGGAATGAAAACTTTCCACTAAAATCTTCGAATTTAAAATCAGGGTTATATGTAGAACTTTGATTATCATTTTTAGTTTTGCTAATTAGATCAAATGTATTGTTGTTAGTAACGTATTTTTGTATAGACTTATATAAACCTGTTTGAAATTTGTTTTTCACAGATCTTCTGAATGAGAAGATGCAACTGCCGCGGTTAAAAAGTGGTAATGAAGCGGTTGCACCTTGGCTCAATAAATTTGAATGAACAATTCCTTGTGTTTTGTAATTGCTACCTACCTTAGTTGTTAGTTCAACTAAAGATGAAATTCTACCACCATAAGAGACTGGGAATCCGCTTTTGTATATCTGTACATTTTGAATTATATCAGAGTTAATACTACTAATAAAGCCAAACAAATGATTATTATTATACATAGTAATTCCATCGAGTATAATAAGAGTATGTTCAGGCCTAGACCCTCTTACAAACAGATCAGAACTCCCTCCTAAGCCATATTGTATTCCTGGCAATAATTGAAGGCTGCGAAAAATATCAACCTCTCCTAAGTTAGGTAATGTTGATATATGTCGAGGTGAAAATAAAATTCTACCAGGAGTACTAGAGGTTTCCATGAATTCTCTAATTTCGCCAGATACTTTTATTCCTTCGGTAGATATAATTTTTGGTATTAGTTTAACAATTTTTTTTTCATTTTTATTTTTAGGAAGATTCATTGGGACTATGGTTGTATTGTATCCAATAAATGATACGTGCGCAGTACATACTTTTGCATTTATATGCGTTAGCGAAAAATTTCCATTTTTATCTGAGGTTGTTCCTAAAAATAATTTAGGTATGTATATATTTGCTTGGGGTATTCCTTCACCTGTTTTATCATTCAAAACTACTCCCGAAAAATTGTAGCTTGTTTGTATTTCTTCGTTAAAAATGACGTATTGAATCCCATCATTTTTCCATGATAACGGTGTTTCTTTTAATATTTTTTCTAATGCATTGTTAGGGTTACAATTTTGACATTCAGCAGAGACATTATAATTTTCCAAAATACTGTCTGGATAGATTATAAAAAGATTAAACTCATCAACAATATTTTCTAGAACATTTTTTAAAGGTGTTTTTTTAAATGAAAAAGAAATATTATTTTGAGTTTCTGCTCTTATTTGAAACTCAGAAAACCAAGAAAAATAAATAACTAGTAGTTTTATCCAATATATTTTAGAAGAAAGTGCATGTTTCACCATCAAATTTAAACTTACACTGAGCCAATAATGAAATAGAGCTCAATACTGTTTGAAGATTAGTGGTTTGCAAAACTCCAGAAATTGTAGTTTGCTCTATTAATCTATTAGAAATTTTAATTGAAATATCAAATAAACGTTCGATTTCACCTGATACTTTTAGAAGTGGCATTTTATCACAAACCAATGTTTCATATTTCCAGCCTGGATAATTCTGATAATTTAATTTTTTTGGTCTCGACAGTTTTAAATCTGTTTGCTGTCCTGCTTTTAGTTCAACAGACTTGGATTTATTATCTACAACTACATTTCCCTTAACAACACCTACTTCAAAACCATCTGCTCGAGCTCTAACATTAAAAGAAGTTCCAAGAACTTTGACATTACCATAGTCAGTTTTCACTATGAACGGGGTTTCACCACTAGAGACTTCAAAAAAAGCTTCCCCAATAAGGTTGATTTTTCTATTATCTTTATTGAAAGATGCATCAAGATTTATTTTGCTTTCACTGTTAAGACTTACTGTTGAACCATCTTCTAACAAAAATGTCTCTAAACAGCCTTTATTTGCTTTTAATGTTTTGGTATTGATGAATTTGTATGCAATTGGGGAAGAAATAATCAATACTAAAACAAATGAAACAATGCTGCTTAAACTAAATTGCCATTCAAAAAATTTTGGCAAGGATAATTGAAAAAAATTAGATTGTGGATGTATGCGAGGATTTTCGAGTTCATCAAGGTTTTTTTCTACATTATTCCAAGCTTTATCTAGATTAGGGGGGGGTGAGATTTTATTTTCAAAACTTATATCCCATATTATTTTTTCTATATTATCCATTTTTTTCATAGTTATAGATTTAACGTTTTTATATTAGTTATTACTCAAAATATTCTTTCAAATGTTTTTTTAGTATTTTTAACGATCTATATATTTGATTTTCAACTGTTCTAATACTTAAACCTAAGATATCGGCAATTTCTTTATTTGTTTTTTGGTCAATTCGACTAAGAATGAAAATATTTTGGCATTTTTCAGGCAAAACTGTATTTACTAATTGGTTAATTTTATTTTTTAATTCAGCTTCATCATTGATCATTTCAGGAGTTTGAGGTTTTGGATAGTTTGAATATTCAATTTTTTCTTTGTTTTTAAATCTAACATTTATATGCCGAAAATGATCATTACAAAGATTAGTACTAATTCTAGCTGCATATGCATAAAATGATTTATCAGGTTGAATTAATTGGCGTGATTTCCAGATTCTTAAAAAGGTGTCTTGTGTAATATCGTCAGCCAAATCCGCATCTAGTATTTTATATGTAACAAAATTAAATATAGATTCATAATAATTATAAAAAAGGGTTTTAAAAGCGTCTCTATCGCTATTTTTTAATCTATATAGTAAAGTCTTTTCTAATTCTGTTTTCACAACGCCGTCCGTGAATTTAATTCTTCTATCAATACTTAAAAATGATCGGCTTCATATAAAACACAGATTATCATAAAGAGATTGTAAATTATTAGGTAAGCTGTAGTTTTATTAAATTCTAAAGAATGAAAAATTTATTGAAATATATTCATCATCAATGGATTTGGTCGGGGATCATAATTTTTGGCTTTATCGGATGCTCTACTTTTAGATGGAGTAAATATCCTGAAGTTATATTCAATGATAGAGAGCCTCTTATGTCTGTGAGTTACGATTATGGAGAAATTGAGATCCGTATTCCACTATATTATCCGAGGTATAGACCAAAACAAATTGCTTTTCAAGTTTTCGCCAATGATGATACGACCTTTCCACTGTTGTCTATAATGCAGGAACCAATTGATGAAGTAGTCCTATTTTTACCTCATGGCGTTCTAGATGTAGAAAAAGCTTCTAACCGAATTAGAATTGTTCCCCAGGATTCTGATTTTTGGACTCGATATATTCCTTTTAAGGGCGTCTATTCTGGACGGATAGATTTACCGATTGTACCAGTTGATTTTAAACCTTTATTGGTTGAAGGGATTGTTACCTTGGCACAAAATGACATAGCCATTCCAAATGTAAATGTTTCGGTTCAAGTATTTCCAAGCATTCTTGCACAGACAACAACTGATATTAATGGTTATTACCAACTTGGTATACCTGGAGAGTTTATGAAATCAAAAGACATTGAATTGGTAGCAGGAACTAATTTGGTTTTTAAACCGGTAAGACAAAACCTAGACTATTCCAATACAAAAGGTTTATACCGAAATATTATGATTGGTCCACCAAAAACTCACTCAGGGCCAGTATATTTGACAAATAAAGAGAATGTACATTTTAGAGAATCACCTGAGATAGGGTCAAAAACAATGTTCTTATTAGATAAAGGAGAGACTGTTTCAGTTAAAAAGATGACTACGGGGGAATATTATGGAGATATCGAGGTCATATTATCAAATGGTAAGATTCAAAAAGTTGATGGTTGGGTTTTAAGAGATGATTTGTCTCTAATGGAAATAGAAAATATTTATACTGGGAGAAATAAAGAATGAAATTTTTAGTTGTTATTTATGTTATTATCTTAAACATTAACTTTCTTTATTCTCAGGTATCTTTGAGTATTAATGCAATACCAAGAAAAGTAGATGTTTTTTTGGATGGCGAAAATATTGGCAAAACGCCACTGCGTGATATAATTATTGAACCAGGGCCTCATAAATTTGATTTGAAAAAAAGAGGGTATGCGCCACTTACCCATTCGGTTATTATTAATCCCGCAGAGTCAGTTCAAATGGATTATTATTTAAACCCTATCTATTTAATAAAGTTTTTTACTGAAGAAGATGGACTCAGTTTTGAATTAAATGATAATCATAAATGGAGTGAGAATAAGATCAAGTTAAAAATTGAAGCAGGAGAGCATTTTTTGAGAGTTTATCAAAATAACAAAATCATTGATGAACAGACCTTTGTTGTAGATGAACCCAAATTAATACAATATATAATCAAGAAAAAAATATCTAGCTAGTTATGGTACGGGCAATCTTTCTGCTCTTTTTTTGCAATTTATCAGCTCAGAGCAATCAATCGATATTTCTAATCTTAAATCAATATGAAGATAACGAAAAAAGTATAGATTCTTCATTAAATGCAAATTTTGATGGTGCCCTTTTCAAGTTTACTGAGCCTATCCAAGATCTAATTGTGGATCTTGAGACTCAGGAATATCCTGCTGCAGCAAGAATGGGTCTAGTCAAAAGAATTGGATTAAAATATGATGTTCAGTTTATTGTAAACAACCAAATAAAGAAAAATCATAACCGACTATTTCTTGAGGGAAGGGTTTTCAGCACAAGATCTGGAGGTTTAGTTCTCCAAAGAACAATTGACTTAATGGACTATTTAGAGGGGGATTTAAATGAGCTTAACCTTTGGGTTGCTGAGATTATGGATTTAGCCTATCCCGGTTGGTTGAAAAACAGAGAGTCGATACTTTTTTTAGATCCATCTGATATGACATATGAAAAAACACCTATGGGAGCTGCGATAAGGAGTCTTTTTGTTCCTGGATGGGGGCAGGCATATTCAGGGAAGAAGCTTTCTGCAGCATTTTGGGCAGGGTTAGAACTATCTTTAAGTACGGCGATTATTTTAAGTTATATTGGTTATGATAATGCAGTTAAAAATTTTCTTAATTACAAAAAACAATATGATGAAACAAATGATGAAAAAGAAATAGCTAGGTTTAGGAAACTTGCTATTACTGAGCACGCAAATCATTTAAAATATAATAAATTAATAATAAGCTTTGCCGCTGCCACAGGCACAACATGGATTGCAAACAGCTTACACGCTTGGGTGGTTGGTCCGAGGCCTAGTTTAAAATTATATCGTGAATGGGATTCAACCAAAACAATCGTGAATTAGTCATGAAAAATAAAATTTTTCAGATAATATTTTTTCTTCTTGTTTGTTTTTTCCCTTCATCTTGTAAAATATATGAAAAGGAATTAGATAATCCGGTTGATCATAAGGCAGATAATGCCCCTGATTTACCTGCGTTAGTTTTTTTCCCTAAATCTCAAAGTAAGAGTCTTTTGGATACTGTAAAAGTTGAATCATTTATTGTTTTTTATTCGGATTCTTTAGCTCCATTTTCTGCTATTGAGTTATCATTTAATTACGATCAAAGTTTGCTTGAACTAGATACTATCATTCCAGGATTATTTATTACAGATACAAATAACTCAACCCCACTTTTTGTCTATAATTATGATACCCCAGGAATGGTTGAATTATTAGCTTTCTTTTTAGATGAGGAAAAAATTGCTATTGAAGGTACGGGACATTTAGCAGACCTGAGGTTCCACCCGCTTGAATCAGGTGTAACGATAGTTGATTACCAAATTGAATCGTGTTTTATTTATGATAATAATGATAATATAATTCAACTTAATGGGAAAAGAGCCGCCGAGGTTATCATAGAATGAAGAATAATATTTTGCTATTAATCTTTTTTCTGTCTTTAGCTTTTTCAGAAACATTACTTAATGAAAATTTTAATAGCGGTGATTTGCCAGCTGGATGGAGTTTTACACCAGACCCCTCAGATTATCCATCCAACACTGGGACTTGGCAAATAAATAATTGGAACACAGATTTTAATAATTCCGCACCAGCAGCAACCTATTATTGGTCACCCGCTAGTCCAAGTGGTTATGCTAATTATGAGGGGCATTATATGTATTCCAATGAAATTAATGTGACTGATACAACAAACGTACTAGTCCGATTTAAAATTGCGCTAGATGGATTTCCAACGCCTACAGGACACTACAATGGGATGCGCGTAGCCTATAAAAGTGATGATCAGGACTGGACAACTGTTTTATCATACCAAATTAGTGCTGAAAGCGGTGCGACGGTAGATATAAACCCAAGAGTAGAGACATTTTATGCCCGTATGGGGCAGACACTTCAACTTCGCTGGGAAGCGTTTGGTACCAACTCTTACCATATTGATGCTTGGCACATCGATGATGTTGAGGTGATCGTTATACCAACAATAAGTAATGTATCCATCTCTTCTAATAATGATGATGACAATCAGAAAGCAATTCCTGGAGATATTGTTACCCTTACATTTACTGTTCCTGAGGCATTAGCTTCTGGATCTCCATTTGTTTTAATTAATTCTAATCAGGCTTCTATAAATAATTCAGGTGGTCTCAACTATCAGGCCACTTATGTTGTACCTGATGATGCGACTGATGGTCCGGTTGCATTTTCCATTGATTTTACTACACAAAATGGAATATCAGGACCAACAGAACGAAGTACAAGTGATGGTACATCAATATTAATTGATGTAACAGGTCCTGCTACACCTGTGGTTTCTGAAAATGTTTCTGCAAGCGGAGGAACGGAGGTTCCAAATATATGGAATGGATCAAATGAAAATGTGTTAGTTGAAGTTGCTGTCCCGAATGATACTGCTGTAGTTGCGTTCACATATTCTTTGGGGAATTGTGTTTCGTTTATAGGCAGTAATGGAACTGTTAACATACCAGCTTCAAATGCATCTGGCGATCTTTATAAGGTAACGAATGAGTTTACTTTTGAGGCCTATATCAAGGTGAATAACCAGAGTGACTATCAAGGGTTCTTTGATTATGGTAATTATAGTTCAAATTTGTCTACCCAGGCTGGAATGGGATTTTTTCTTTATGGAGGGGGATGGCGATTTTTTCTTAAAACAACTAATGATGGGAATTTTTCACAAACTGATTTTGTTCAAGCATCAGCTTCGTTAAATACTTGGACTCATTTTGCAGTAAAATTAAAAAATGGAACTCTTACCCTTATCCGAGATGGTGTGGTTGTTGCCTCAAAAAGTGGGTATAATGGGAATGTTGAGTGGAGTGGATTTAATGAGCCATTAATGTATCTAGGCTCTTTCAGTAGTGATGCAGGAGGTGGAACAAATTATTTTGATGGTAAAATGGATGAGGTCCGTTTTTGGAATGTGGCAAGATCAGATAATGAAATTAAAGCCTATCGTAATGTTGGTCTTTCTGGAAATGAAGAGGGCTTAATTGGGTATTGGCGGCTTGATGAAGACTCAGGGACTTCTGTGGTTGATTCATCACTAAATAATAATAATGGTAACATTAGTGGTGGTGCAAATTGGGAACTAGGGGAATCAGAATTTTTTTTCCAAGAGGATTTGTTAGACCCTAATGTAATTATTGGTTCAAAATTTCAGATATTATCAAAAATCAATGAAAATGCTTTGGAACCGGTTGGAGAAAAATTTACGATTACTGAAAATGATCTTTCTAATGGGAATATGATTCTAAGCACTCCGGGGAATGAATTTGAAAATATATCAGGCTTTGCCCATAATGATACTGCTTATTTATCTGCTCGGCTTTTTGATCAGGCTGGAAACTATGCTGACGGTAATATAAGTGAAACATCTCTTTACATAGATTTGCAGGTAAATGATCCGATAGCGGTAAACATAGTTTCAAATAACACATTCTCTCATTTAGCAAAAATTGGTGATGAGCTCACGATTTCTGTTAATTATGATGAAGATGTTGATTTACCTTTGGTTAGAGTAGATGGGAATGATGCAATAGAGAGTTCTTTAGGAAATAACAGGTTTCAAGCGACATCCTCTCCATTAGGTGATGAGCCAGAAGGCTATGTTGATTATTTATCTATATCTACAAATGATTATATGGGTAATTCTGGGACATATTCGGGTGGGGCTACAGCGGGAATCACGGTTTACTATGATAAGACTATTCCTACTGTTTCCAATGTTAACATTAGATCCAATAGATCTGATCCTAATTGGGCTACGATAGGTGATACAGTAAGGGTTGATTTCACAGGAAGTGAAACCACATATTTAAGCGAAATCAAAATATCTGATTCTACCGTTGTTTTGAAAGATACTTCAGGATTAGAGTACAATGGTTTTACTCAGTGTAGTGGTGGAACAATTGTCACAAATGGTTTAAAACTTTGGCTAGATGCAGATGACATTGATGGAGACGGTGTTGTTGAGGGTTTTTCTGAAGATGGGTTAATAGGATCAGATGTAAGTATTTGGAAAGACAAATCTGGTAATGGAGCAGATTGTATTTCGGTAACTGGTTCCGGATTACCGACACTAAATGAAAATTTATATTCTGGTAAAAATGCTTTGGAATTCAATAAATCTGAAAGTGATGCACTTCGACATGAGCTTGGTAGTAATCAATGGATGGCCACAGAGTTTTCCTTGTTTATTGTTTTTGCTCAAAAGGGGACGCCTCAGATTTATGATTCCTTTTTTTCTAATGGGACTCCAAACAATGCGGTTCATTTTCAGATTTCCAAACAGGATGATAATTTTAATTTTTTTACTGGCACTTACACGATTCCTTTTGAAGAATGGGATAACGAATTAAAGGTTTATGGTGTTATCGGAAGCACAAC
This sequence comes from uncultured bacterium, assembly GCA_964343085.1. GTDB lineage: Bacteria > Fidelibacterota > Marinisomatia > Marinisomatales > UBA1611 > CAZLPW01. Next base: position 14,942 of record CAYFIF010000012.1, read on the forward strand.
CAGTACGACAACTATTATTGATGGTGAACAAATAAATTCTGAGGAGATAACAAGCGGGAGAACCTTTGAACACTATCGTATTAATCAAAATAGAAGTGGAAATAAGTTTAATGATTCTTACATTTCTGAAATATTGCTTTACGATCGAGAACTAACAGAAGCTGAACTAACTCAAACTTATCAATATCTAGGGAGGAATTACGGGCTTAGCTATATAAATGACAGTAAAGATGTACATGCTCACAGAGAAATGACCGATAGTGATGCGGAAGGATTAATACAGTTTAGTGTAGGACATAATGATTGTTCGGGAAATGATGGTGCAACTGTTACTGAAACCAGCAATAATAGTTATGTTATTTTTGATCGTACACCGCCCTCAGATTTTACAACCGATTCGGTTATAACTATCGGTGGAACCCCAATTGTAAATAAATGGAATTCCACAAATTTGGGTTTAGAAGTTGGAGTTACTGTTGATAGTGATACGAGTTTAATTAATGGTAGTATTCAGATTTGGTCATGTATCAACAACAATGCTTTTGAGATTTTAGGGTCAAGCATAGAAATTTCCTCTTCAGATTTATCAACTCAAAAAACATTTTCATTTGCAGCTGAGCAGGTGGAGGCAATGAGTAGTTTTTCAGAGCAGGATACAATAAAAGTTCGGGCAGTAATTACTGATAGGGTTGATTTGGAAACAATCGGAGAAATTAGCACCAATAAATTAATTATAGATCAAACCCTTCCTCTCTTAAAATCGGTTTCTTGTGTTTCTAATTTTTCAGATTCAAGCATGGCAACTATTGGCCATATTATTTCAGTGAGTTTTGAAACAGAACCATTATTATCTAGTCCAACTATAACTATTTCAGGGAATCCCGGATCAGTTACAAGTGTAGATGGTGATTCTTCTTGGGTTGGTACGTATACTATGCAAGAAACTGATTCTGAGGGTATTATCCCTTTTATGATCAATGATCTAGTAGACTTAAGTGGGAATCCGGCAAGTGGTTTTGTTCAAACTACAGATAGTACGAGTGTGATTTTTGATAATAGTAAACCAACTTTAGATAGTGTTAGTATCTATTCAAATAATACTAATTCTAGTTTTGCAAAAGTTGGTGATAGTGTAATGATATCATTTGTAGGAGAAGAATTACTAACTAGCCAGTCAGTTTCTATTGTTTCTCAACCAGCAAGTGTGAGTGAAACATCAGATGATAAAAAACATTTTCTTGCGTCATACATAATGCAAGATCTAGATCAGGAGGGTGTAATACGGTTTGGAATAGTTGTTACCGACTCGGTGGGTTTGGTTAGTGATACTGTTTCAAATACATCCGATGAAAGTAGGGTAACATTTGATAGGAAAAATCCATATTTGCCATGGGTTAATATTACATCAAGCAATGAAGTTAATGAAATGGTTGGTGTGGCTGATGATGACGTTTACCTTAAGTTTATTCCTGATAGTGCCCTAATTTTTGATTCAATCTCTGTAACAATTTCTAATCGTATTGCTATTATAAGTCAGTCAATTGATACTTTAATTGCAACGATTTCTATAATTGGGGAAGGTACCGACTCTGCTGGGATACTTCCTTTTACTATAGATTTTATGGATCATGCCGGAAATAGAGGTACACAAGTTACCACCACGTCAGATGGAAGTTTTGTTAATCACGATGTTGGACCACCAGAAATAGTTTCTGTAAGAATTTGGTCGAGTAATCAAGATTCTTCATGGTCAAAAATCGGAGACACAGTATTTGTTCAGCTTATTGCGAATGAGCCGCTATCCAATAGTTCTATTCAGATTGGTGGAAGAAATTCTATTCAAGATATTCCTACTAATAGTCCAACACATCAAGGATATATTATAATGGAGAATAGTGACTCTGAAAACTGTTTACAATTATCTATTTCCTATTCGGATCTTGGTGGGTTGGCAGGCATTGATACGGATAGTACAACTGATGGTAGTCGTGTATGTTTTGATAAGACACCGCCTCAGGTAAATAATATTAGTGTAAGAACAAATAATACATATGGCGATTCATTAGCAAAAACGGGAGACACAGACACACTTCTTTTTTCAATCTCTGAAATTATGAGAGATATAAATCTAATTTTTGCTGATAGTGAAAATGAACCACAACGGGATTTGTTAAACTTTACTGCTACTCATACCTTTGCTGGAACAGAGGAGGAGGGGCTTGTAGGATTTAATATATTTGTTATTGATTCTGCTGGTAATAGTTCAGATTCAATAAATGCTACGGATGATTTAACTCAAGTTCGTTATGATAGAACTCTACCTACATTAATTACCTATTATATTTATAGTTCCAATTCAAATGATACGTCTTTGTGTATCATAGGTGATTCAATATTAGTGGATTTTACTGCAAGCGAAAGATTAGGGCCTAGCCGGATTGTTAGTATTGCGGGAAACTCGTCAATTAATATTCTTGACCTAGGTGAAAATAATTATAGAGCTTTATATGTCATTGATGGTTCAGAAGATGAAGGTTATCTAAGATTTACAATAGAGTTTGAAGATTGGGTTGGTAATACAGGTATCACAATAGATACAACACATGGGTCAAATAGCGGCTATGTTCTTTTTGATCAATCCCCACCTGAAGACTTTTCGATTGATACGGTATTTGTGAATGGTCTTATTGACGAAGCAGGTTATTGGAATTCTAGTAGTGATAGTGTAACTATTCTTGTTCCTGCATCTGAAGTAGACCAGAGTCTTTTAGATGGAGAGTGTCAATTACAGATAAGTTTTGATGGTGGTGCATTTATAGATGCTGGAGATCCAATAAATATCACTAATCTAGGAATTTTGAATTTAAACCTAACTAGAAATAATTTTATTTCATTACCTGGGTACAGTGAGGGGTCAAACGTGAGTTTTACGGCAGTTATAAAAGATCGTGCCGGTAACAATACAGTCGGTGGCCAATTTCAAGATTCTATACATATAGATGAAACGCGTCCTAGCCTATATAATATATCTTTTACTAATAATAACGAATTCGGATCGCATTGGACAAGGGTTGGAGACCAGGCAAATATAAGTTTTGATAGCGATGAAGGATTAAAAAACCCGATATTAACTATTCATCTGGACACAGTAAATCTGAGCACAACTAATAGCGGTTTGGATTGGACAGGTATATACGACTTAGGGAATGAAACGCCTGAGGGTTTATTACTATTTTCTATTTTTTCAAAAGATTCAGCTGGAAATACAAGTGATACTATTTCTATCACATCTGATGGAACTAAAATTTTACTTGATAGAGTTAAACCAGAAATATCCGGACTGTTAGAGGGAAATGATTCCATAGACCTTGATTACTACAATAGATCAGATTCTTTAGCCTTATTTTGGTTTCAAAATGATACATTATCAAATGTTCGAACAGCTATTGTAAATATTGGATTAGACTCGCAATTATCAAGCTCTATTTTTTTAGACACAATTAATTGGGCTCTTATAAATCAACAGTCGGAGGTTAGACTTGGAAATTTAAACTTTGTTAATGAATCAAAATATTATAGTTCTGTTTTTATTGAGGATTCAGCCGGGAATCATTCTGATACTTTATATAGCGATGGACTGGTTATTGATCTTATCAGACCTGATACTGGAAGTATTAATGATGGGGATTGGGTGATAGAATTAGATTATACAATTGATTCCACATCTCTATTGTATAAATGGGAGGGTTTTTCTGATAATATTGGTATCAATAATTACGAACTCTCTATTGGGACTTGTGATATTTTATGTGATACAACAAATGTGTTAGACTGGTTATTTATAAACAATTCTGACGGGACTACAGTTAGTAATTTAAACCTTCAGAGAGATATCGAATATCGTACCTTTATAAGGGCTGTAGATTCTGCATCAAATAAATCTCTCATAGCTGAAACGGATGGAATATATTTTGATGATTCAGTTCCTCAAATAATAAAAATAATTCCTGATATCAATGATACTTTATCTACAAAATATTTATCAGTTTTTTCAGATGATACCATCAAAATAAAGTTTAATAGGCAGGTGTTTTTTTATAATGTTGATGTTAAAACCAGTTTAGACACAGGGTTTGTTTTTTCACAATCTTATGCTGACTCTATGATTACAATTACTTGGGAAGACACCTTATATAGCTATGATACAATAAAAGTTTACCTAGATAGCGCTTTAGCTTATAACGCATTATTTATAACAGACACATTAGAATTCTTTACACCTCTGTGGGGTGATCTTAATGATGACTATGAGATTAATGTAGCAGATATCCTTTTATTTAATTCCCAATGGCCAGAGGTAGATCTTGCGCCATACACGAAATCTCCACCACATGTAAGGCCATACCCTGATGGCGAATCTAATATAGAGGATCTAAGAGCTTTTGCTAAGATGTGGCAATGGAGATATCAAAACCTAAGCTATGATACAACTGTATCATTAAGTCGATTTGCTATTTTAAATCAAAATTTAGAAAATAGAAAATTAAAATTAGATGTCCCTGAAAATACTTTAATGTCTGAAATTTTAATTGGAAATTCAAATTTGGATATAACAAAATTTAGTATAGAGGATTTAAGGCTTACTGTATCTAAGTTTGTTTCTGTTGATGAAAAATCACAGAAAATATTCTTTGGGATTGCTGATAAAAATGGTTTTAACGATTCATTATCTATTCGGATACCCAAAACGGACCAAGAATTTTTCAGTGGCAAAATTCAATATAAATTTTTTAATAATTATGGAGATGTTGTATCAAATGGGATGTTAGATGTAAATATGAAATTAGTGCCTGAAATATTTGCTGTTTATCCAAATTACCCTAATCCTTTTAATGCAACAACTACGGTGAAATTTGATTTACCAAAAAAAGCAAGTGTTGATTACGAAATTTTTAATTTGTTGGGGAAATCTGTTTTTAAGAGCGGTAAAATAAATTTTTTATCTGGTAAACACAGTATTTTCTGGAATGGAAAATCTAATGATTTAGTTAATGTAGGTTCTGGAATATATTTTTTGCAAATACGTACTGGTGGCAGAGTTCATATTCAAAAAATGGTGCTTATTAAATAATAGTGAAGGTATTTAAAATTGAATTATAACTACATTTTTTCAGGCGTGGATATTCCTAAAATTTTAAGGCCGTTTCCCAATGTTATTTTTATAGCATAAATCAAGTTTAATCTTGCCTCTGATAATATTAGATTATCTGATATAACCCTGCATTTACTATAAAATCTATGAAAAAGGGATGCAAGTTCTTGTAAATATGTAGCAATATTTTGGGGTTCTAGTGTTTCACTTGTTGATTCAATTAATTCAGGAAAAAGGACAACGTGCTTTAATAATCTGAGTTCATGCTCATGGCATAATACATCGGGATTAAAGCTTTTGTTTAGAGAAATTGATTTACTTTTAGCATGTTTAATTATGTTGCATATTCTCGCATAGGCATACTGGAGATAGAATACAGGGTTTTTATCTGATTGGTCTGAGGCCAGATTTAAATCAAAATCTAGATGTGAATTAATGCTCCGCATAATAAAAAAATACCTTACAACATCTGCACCCAATTCATCTAGTAATTGGTCTAAGGTAACAAAATTGGCTTTTCTAGTAGACATTTTAATTTTTTTACCATCCTTTATTAATGTAACAAATTGGTAGATTAAAATACGAATTGGAGTTATGTCGTAACCCAGTGCCTCTAAAGCGACTAATACATCAGAGTAACTATCTGCATGATCTGCACCAAAAACATCTACAATCATATCAAATTTTCTATTCAATTTATCTCTGTGATAGGCTGTATCAGGAACTCTATAAGTTGGTTCCCCGCTACTTTTGATGTAGACTTTATCTTTTTCTTTCCCTAAAGCAGAGGCACGGAACCATCTGGCGCCATCTTTTTCATAGATTAATTGTTTTTCTTGCAGCTCTTTAATTAATAAATCAATCTTACCATTTTCATAGAATGTTTTTTCATTAGTATAAACATCAAATTTTATCCCCAATTTTTTTAGACTTTTTTCAATTTGATTAAAAATAACTTGTTCTGCATAAGATCTAAAATATTCGGTACTTTGATCAAAATCATTGGGCGGGTTATCAATAATATCCTGTGCAATTTTTTTAATGTAATTACCTTGATAACCCTCTTCGGGAAATTCGTAAGTTTTTCCAGAGAGTCCCAAATATCGAGCTTGCACTGATTCTCCAAGAATGCGCATTTGTCGACCAGCATTATTAAAATAATATTCTCTTGTAACCCCAAATCCATTCCAAGATAATAAATTTGAAATGGTATCACCAATAACAGCATTTCGACCATGCCCAACAGTTAATGGTCCTGTTGGGTTTGCGCTAACAAATTCCACATTAACCTTTTTTCCATTACCAATAGAGCTTTTACCAAATTTTGAATCCTGAGAAATAATGGTTTTTATATAGCTTTGATAAAAGGAATCATCAATGAAAAAATTTATGAACCCAGGATTAGTTATAGTTATAGATTTTATATTTTCAAGGGTCAATTTATTTAATTCATCCAATATTTTTTGGCCACAATCCATTGGATTTTTTTTTAGTTCATTCCCTATCAATAGGGCAATATTTGAAGATATATCGCCAAATGAAGATTTTTTTGGAGGGATTAAAGTGTAGTCCTTTATTGGATAATCAAGTGTAGAAAGTACCTGATTTATTTTATTATAAAGATCTTTTTTTAATAATTTCATCGGAATATTCTAAAAGTTCAGCATCTGCCCATAATTTTTCTAATTTATAATATTCTCTATCTTTTGATCGAAAAATATGTACCATAATTTCTCCATAATCCAGAAGGACCCACCTAAACTGTTCATACCCTTCAAGATGAAATGGTTTAACTGAAGTGTTATTCCGGATATTATCGGTAATTGCTTTAACCTGAGGTTCGCTATCGGCTGAACAAATCAAGTAATAATCAGCAATGGAGGATAGTCCTCTAAGATCAAGACTAATTATGTCAGCAGCTTTTTTATCTAAAGCTAGATTAACAATTTCAGAAATAAGTGGAGATTCTTTATTCAGATTTTTTTTAATCTTCGTCAAATATTATTTGGTTGATATGAAATCATTAAATTCAGGAAATAATTGATAGTCTTTCCCTAAAATCACCGTAACATCGACGCCAAGGGTTTCATCGGGGATTATTTTAATCCTTTCTTTATCTGTACTAGAAATACCAAAAGATTTAGTGACCATATCTAAGCTTTTAATATTTTCATTTCGTTGTATGATTATTGTATTAAGGTAATCGTGGTGTTCTGCATTATCTGCTCTAACCACATCGATTTTATTCATCCTAAAAAATTTTGATGCTACAGCAGCCAATCCTTTCTCCCCGCAACCATTTAAAACTTCGATTTTGATATTTTGAATTGGATTTTTTTTGTAAACATCAACCGCTAACTTCGGTTGGTTCTTTATTTCAGGGAATGTGACCTCTACGGGAACTCCATCATGGGACAAGTTTTTTGAAAAAGAAACAAAAAATCCCATTAAAAAAACACCAACAATCCCAATAGCTCCATTGAGAATCATATTCTGTTTTTGAAGCTTTTTTTTATTTTGTTTTGGTCGGATAAGGTTTTTACGAAGCACTTAGTCTAATTCAAAAATATTGTTTTTACGATAATCTGTTAATCGATTCGCTAGTCTGCCGCTATAGTGATTATGATAATATAGATCATTATACGAGGCCAACTGAATCTGGAATAAAGAATTTTTTGTTGGTCTATAAATTATCCCAGCATCATAGCCTATTCGAGCTTTATTTTTATTAATCGAATTATTAATCGATGCTGAGCCTAATGGATTCATAATTACTAGATTAGCATTTAAATCTATATTTTCAGATAATTTATAATTTATATTATTTGCAAACGAGGCTACTGAAATTGATTGCTCCCCTGAGTTTATCATGCTCATACTGAATGCTTGATTTATGTTAAATCGGGTTGGGTCAATTAGGCTAATACTTCTATTATTTAACCCTCCATTAAGATTTGATGGTAGAGTTTTTAAAGGAGCCGTTTCAATAAATTGAGCTGAAACAATACTTACTGAAAGAAAAAAAGATAATATGTTATTTATTTTGAATGTCATTCTAAGCGTAATTTAATGATTGTGATGAGATTGTAAAATAATTAAGAATTTCCTTTTTAATTTAATTCCATCTTGAATCTATTATTGCACCACCCAGACATAACTTATCATTATAGAAAACTATAGATTGTCCTGGAGCAATTGCAAATTGGGGATCCTTAAAGATAACTGTTAATGATTTTGGGTTTTCGATTTTAATTTTACAAGTTGAATCATTACCTCTGTATCTAACTTTTGCTTTAAGATTGTTTTTACTTTCTGGTGCTTTGCCAGAAATCCAATGAATTTTAGAGCATTTTAAATATTTATGATATAATCTGGAATTATCTTTCCCTTGCGCTACTACGATCCTGTTTTTTTCTGAAATTTTATCTATTACATACCAAGGTAACTCTTTACTTCCTTTTATTCCACCAATTCCAAGCCCCTGACGCTGACCGATTGTGTAGAACATTGATCCCTCATGTTGTCCAACAACCAATCCATCTGTTGTGGTTATTTCCCCTGGTTGAGAGGGGATATATTGTTTTAAAAAATCTTTAAAATGTCTCTCGCCTATAAAACAAATTCCTGTACTGTCTTTTTTATTGTGATTTAAAAAACCGTATTCTACTGCCTTTTTACGAACCTCAGATTTTTTCCAATCTCCCAAAGGGAAAATCGAGTAAGAAAGTTGTTTTTGATTTAAACCATATAAAAAATAACTTTGTTCTTTAAAAATATCCTTGCCCTTAATCAGTTTTTGAGAGCCATCTTCAAATAAGTTTATTGCATAATGGCCGGTAGCAATTTTATTTGCTCCTAGATCGAGTGAATAATCTAAAAAGGCCTTAAATTTAATCTCGGTGTTACATAAAATATCGGGGTTGGGTGTTCTTCCGATCTTGTATTCATTTAAAAAATATTCAAAAACTTTTTCCCAATATTCTTTGGAAAAATTAATTGATCTTAAGGGGATCCCAAGATGACTACAAACTTGTAATGCATCTTTGTAATCTTGTTCTGATGTGCAATATTTAGAATCTTCTTCCCAATTTTTCATAAAAAG
>CAYFIF010000013.1:0-22701 GCA_964343085.1 uncultured bacterium
AGGACCAAAAACCCACCCCCAAAAGATTAACGATAGGAAAACAATCAAAGTAGAGAGACCCAAGCCGCGACCTAAAAACCGTGGCTCAAGAAAACTCCCGATTGTCAAATTGATTGTAATATATCCAATTATTGTTATAATAGAAGGGAGGAGACCTAATTGAATGAGCGCTATAAGCGCAGGGGGGACAGCCGCAATAAACGATCCTATAGTCGGGACATAGTTAAAAAGAAAGGTTAAAAACCCCCACAGAATAGCATAATCAACACCAATTAACATTAATAATGTCGTTGCAATGATCCCGGTCGCTAGGCTTGTTCCTGTTTTAATTACCATGTAACGATTAACTGTTTGAGAAAAGGAGGCAATTTGTTCAATGCGTTTTTTTTCCTCTGAAAATATTTGTGATATTTTTTGATTAAACTGGGTTGCTTCTAGCAACATAAAGACAACCATTACTAAAATTAAAACAGTATTACTTAGTGCGGCACCAAGCCCAGTAAGGATGCTTGATGTAATTGACATGGCAGAACCAGGATCAAACCGTTCTAATATTGCTTTACCAGAAATAGCGATCCCATTTTTTTCCAGAAAAGAAAAAAAAGTGACAGCGTTTTCTTTTAGTCTATCCTGATATAAGGGAAGGTTGCTTGAAAACTCATTTAAAGAATTTCCTAACAAGCTGGTTATACCAAAGCCTAAAGCAACCATAATAAAGATCACAAAAAGAATAGCAATCCCAATTGGAACCCCGCGCGATCTTAGAGTGGCGACCAAGGGGTTACTAATAACGGCAATAAAAATTGCAAGAAGAAAGGGTATTAAAATTTCGTCAGCAGCACGCATTCCTGCAATAACAATGATAAAAGCAGCGCAAGTATACAAAATTTGTTTAGATGGTCTTGAGGCTTTATTTATTGATTTATCCACGTGTTATATTTTATGAAATTTCATTAACGAATGACAATGCTTCTATAAAAATATCACAAAGCTTGAAATAAACACATAATACTAATTATTTTGCCATTTATTGTGGTTAGATTAATTAACATTGTATAATCCAAATAAAAAGCCGATAAACAAATCGCGTATTCCTGAAATGGAAATGAAAGATGAATGGATACGCGCATTTCTTCAAAATTCAAAGGTTGGGAACATCGCCTCTATTGATGGTGACCAACCGTTTATTGTACCCACCTCGTTTTGGTATTCTAAAAAGAAAAATCAAATTTATTTTCATTCTAATGCTTTTGGCCGGTTGCGCTATAACGTTGAAAACAACCCAAAGGTTTGTTTCGTCTCTTATGACTCGGGCCGTTTGCTGCCTTCAAATATTGCTTTGGAAAAAAGCTTTCAATATAAATGTGTAATTGTTTTTGGAATAGTCGATTTAATAAAAAGCGACAAGGGGAAACAATTTGCTTTAGGCGGATTGTTAAAAAAATATTTTGGAGAAATGATTCAAGGTAAAGATTATAGACCGGTTACTAAAAACGAACTAAAGCAAACGTCTGTTTATTCTATCAAAATCAAATCTTGGAGCGGCAAAAAAAATTGGCCGAAAAAGGCAGATCAGGCAAAAAAAGGAGAGTGGCCAGATTTAGATCCTAAATGGTTTGATTTTTATTAGAAATATTTTTTCCAAGCCTCACTAGACTCGGGCCATCGAGCGGTCACTTTTTTTAGATTTGTCCAAAAGCTAACACCGCTTTTCCCGGTAATATCTCCATGTCCATATTTTGACTCATTCCAGCCACCAAAGCTGTAAGGCTCTCTTGGAACAGGGACTCCAATATTAACGCCCACCATGCCGGCTGAAGCCTTTTCTGATACAGATCGTGCGACTTCACCAGAGGTTGTGAAAACGGCTGCTGCGTTTCCGTATGGGTTCTTGTTCTCAATTTTCATTGCAGTTTCTAAGTTTTCTGTTCTAATTATAGATAAAACAGGACCAAAAATTTCTTCTTTAGCACAAGGCCAATCTTTGTCAACATTATCTAAGATTGTTGCACCCAACCAGTATCCATTTTTGTAGTCTTTAGGTGGCGTGGGACTTCGCCCGTCAATTAATATTTTAGCTCCCATCTTTTCAGCGTCCTCAATATAATTTATTATTCTATCTAATGCTTCTTTCGTGACTATTGTTCCCATGTCTTTTCCAAGAACAAAGTTTTTAGTTTCAATAATTAGCTGATCAATTATTGGATTAATATTTGCAACCCCAATCGCAACACTTGCTGCCATACATCTTTGTCCTGCACTTCCCATTGAACTAGCAAGCAGACCTTTAGCAGTAGAGTTTATGTCTGCATCAGGAACAACGATCATATGGTTTTTTGCTCCGCCCAAGCATAAGGCGCGTTTTCCTAATTTTGTTGTTCGAGTGTAAACAGCTTTTGCAATTTTTGATGAGCCAACAAATCCAACTGCCTTAATATCAGGGTGGTCACATATTTTTTCTACGATCTCACGAGAACCATTTAAGACCTGGAAAACGCCCTTTGGAAGACCTGCCCGATCAAGGTATTCAGCAATTTTCAATGCTGATAAAGGGGTCTTTTCTGATGGTTTTAAAATAAAACAATTTCCAGTTGTAATTGCTATTGGGATCATCCAAAGTGGAACCATAGCGGGGAAATTAAATGGTGTTATTCCAGCAACGATGCCCAGCGGTTCGTAGGTCATTGTACATGTTATTCCATCAGCAACAAGGGAGGAGTCTCCACTTAAAAGCGAAGGAAGAGATGTCGCAAACTCAACCACTTCTTTGCCGCGTAGTATACTACCCTTTGCATCTTCAATTGTTTTACCATTATCAAGGGCTATTAGTTGAGCGAGTTCATCTATATTGATTTCTAAAATTGATTTAAACTGAAACATTATTTCTGATCGATCTCTGATGTTTAGTTTAGACCAAACAGGAAATTCTTTTTTTGCTTTTTTGATTGCTTTTTCAAGGTCTAAAGAATTAGAGTCTGAGACAGTGGCGATTTCTTTCCCGAAATAGGGTGAAACAACTGAAATCCTCTTTTTAGAGTTTGATTGCTCGTATTTCCCATGGATCCAGTTTTTTTGATACCCATAATGTTTATATTTTATCTTGCTCATTTTTAGTTTCCTCTATGCGTTTATAATTGCGTCAGATAGAATTTCTAATCCTTGGTTTAGTTCACTTTCTTTTATTGTTAATGGCATAAGGGTGCGAATAACATTTCCATATGTTCCCGCTGTTATCATTATAAGCCCATTTTTGAGAGCATAATTTGTTATTCTGTTGGTCCTATCTTTATCTGGTTTTCTATTGTCTGGGTTTACAATCTTTATTCCTTGCATTGCCCCCATACCACTTATCTTGTCTATCCAAGGGCATAATTTCATAATATTCCGAATTTTTTTACAAACTAATTCACCGATTTTCAAGGCGCGCTTAGGCAGACGATCAACTTCCATAATATCTAAGACTTCTAATGCAGCGGCGCAGGCGATTGGGTTGCCGCCAAATGTTCCCCCAATACCACCGACATGCGCGGCATCCATAATATTAGATTTTCCCACTACACTGCTTAATGGCAAGCCGCCAGCAATAGATTTTGCAAGAGTAAAAAGGTCTGCCTCAACTCCAAATTGTTCCATTGCAAAAAGAGAACCGGTTCTTCCAAAACCAGTTTGGACTTCGTCAGCAACCATCACAATACCATAGTCATCACAAAAGGTTCTTATTTCTAGCATTGCTTTCTTTGAAACCGGAATAAAACCGCCTTCTCCAGCAACGGGTTCAATCACCAAGCAGGCAATAGACTCGGGATCTGCCTTTAGTAATTTCATGTTTAGGGTTTTTTCTGGAAACTCAACTCGGTTGATATTTGAAACAAAGGGGCCGAATCCCTTCTTGTATGGATCGTCTTTGTAAGTCATAGACATCGTCATTTGGGTTCTTCCATGAAATGCATGAGAAAAGACCAGAACACCGCCTCTTCCAGTAAAGGACTTAGAAATTTTGACAGCATTTTCTACGGCCTCTGCACCAGAATTAAAGAAAGCAGCTTTACACTTGTTTTCTATAGGGACTAAAGAACAAAGTCTTTGTGCAAGTTTAATATAAACCTCATAAGGAGCAACGGTAAAACAAGGATGTATAAACTTATTTGATTGGTTTTTTATTGCTTTTACTATTTGGGGGTGGGCATGTCCAACATTCATAGACCCTATTCCACCAGCAAAATCAATATATATATTTCCATCAACATCTATTAGGTTTGCTCCTTTTGCTTTATCTATGAAAACCTCACTTATTGACCCGTGCCCTTTTGCGACTACATTACTGCGAGCATTTAAAAGTTTTGTTGATTTTGGACCAGGGACTTTTGTTTTTATGCAGGCTTTCATTATCTAAGTTTTTCTACCTTCTTCGAGATCATATGGGAACCAGTAGTCTTTTTTGCTGATTTTATAATCAATCAAAATATGCTTTGCTTCTCTAAACTCATCTAGGCCTTCTATCCCAAGCTCTCTTCCGCCTCCTGACATTTTCATTCCACCAAATGGAGCAGCCTCATTATCTGTGAGGGGGTCGTTTATCCAAAAAGAACCAGCTTTAATATTATTGGCTGCTGTAAGTGCTTTTTCCATATTGTTTGTGTATATATTACATCCAAGGCCATATATTGAGTTATTTGCTAATTCAATTGCCTCATCAATGGTTTTTATTGTTTGAATTGGTATAACAGGACCGAAGGTTTCTAAATTCATCATTTCCATGTTGCTTTTTACTTGGTCAAAAACGGTTGGCTCAAAAAAATAGCCCTTTTTAAACTTTTCTGGTTTTTTTCCACCACACAACACCCGTGCACCTTCGGACGTTGCTTTTTTTATTTTATCTTGTGTTTTTTTTAGTTGTAAATCAGAAACCAGAGGGCCCATATCGGTTTGTCCATCCATAGGGTTTCCCAGTCTAACTTTTTTTGCTTCATCAACAACCGCATCTATAAACTTATCAGCTATTGATTCCATTACAAAAACACGTTCTACGGAAGTACAGACTTGGCCCGCATTCAAAAGGCCGCCCCAAGTTGTTCCTTTAGCAGCAATTTCTATATCTACATCATCGCAAATGATTATTGGGTCGTTACCCCCAAGCTCTAGACTTGTTTTTTTTAATTGTTTAGCTGCCATTACAGCTATTTTTTTACCGGTTTCAACGCTACCAGTGAAAGCTATAACTCGCGTATCAGGATGTTTTACCAGTGCTTCACCGGTGTCTCCTGGTCCTGTAATCACATTCAAAACACCTTTTGGCAAATGATCACAAGCGACATCTAGCCAATGTAGAATAGATAAGGGTGTTAGCTCTGATGGTTTTACAACAACAGTGTTTCCTGCAGCAAGAGCAGGGGCTGCTTTCCAGGCCATTAAAAGAAGAGGGTAGTTCCATGGGACAATGCAGCCTACCACGCCATAAGGCTCTTTAACGACTATACTCATAGAGTTAGGCGCGACAGGAGCAACAACTCGGCCCCGTTGGTCTCTTCCTATTTCAGAATAATATTCGAATATTGATGCGATCCATTCTATTTCATCTAAGCACTCGATAAGCGGTTTGCCGCTCTCAGCACAAATAATTGACGCAATGTCTTTATCGTTTTTTCTGCTTTTTTCTGCAACCCCTCTAAGCAGATCTCGCATTTCAAGCGACCCTATCGTCTTCCAGTTTTCCCAAGCAGCTTTTGCAAAAGAAACTGCTTGAGCAACATCCGTCTTCGAGCTGTGTGGAACACTAGTAATTGTTTCCTGAGTAAATGGATTTTCAATTAGTATTCGTGATCCGCTATCAGAATCACACCATTGGTTATTTATATAATTTTGATTTTTCATATTTGCACTTAATGTTTTTCTATTTTTTTAAAAGACTCAGATAAAATTTTTAAAGCCTCTTCGATTTCATTTTTTCCAATATTTAAAGCAGGCGCAATTCGAACGCAGTTACCATATAGTCCACCGCGACCAATGAGGAGGCCTCTTTTTTTTGTTTCTTCCATTAGGGTATCAACTGCGCTTGAATTTGGTGTGCGATTTAGGACTGTCTCATCGATGACAAGCTCTAACCCAATCATTAGACCCTTGCCTCTTAAATCTCCAATTATTTTTGGGTGTTCAGATTGAATTTTTTTTAATCCTTCTTTCATGAGAGACCCCATCCTCTTAGCGTTTTCTTTGAGGTTTTCTTTTTTAATAATATCGATAGTTTTATTAGACGCTGCACAGCTAACAGGGTTTCCCCCAAAAGTAGAGATCGTGTTTTTTTGAAGAGAGTCTGCTATATCTTTTTTTGTTATGATGGCAGCCAAAGGCATCCCGTTTGCTATGCCCTTAGCAACTGTAATCATGTCAGGCTCTACCCCAGAATGATTAATGCCCCACATTTCACCTGTTCTTCCAAATCCAGTTTGAACCTCATCTGAAATAAAGAGGCCCTCGTGTTTTCTAATAATATCAGCGACAATTTGAAAATATTCGTTGGGGGGAGTAATAAAACCGCCAACACCTTGAATTGGTTCAGCGAGTATTCCGGCTACTTTTCCTTGGGTTGTTGTGTTGATGAGTTCTTTGATATCATGAGCACACGCAACCCCACACTCTGGATAAGTCATTTTTAAAGGGCAGCGATAGCAGTACGGTGCGAGAGCGTGTTTTACAGAACCGATTTGAGATGGAAGCGCTCTCCAGGGTGCGTGACCAGTTAGTGATTGTGCCAGCAGTGAGCGGCCAGAATATCCATGGCGAAGAGCAATAATTTCAGTATTGCCGGTATAAAGCTGTGCCATCATAACAGCAGTTTCATCGGCCTCCGTTCCTGAAGCATTAAAAAAAACCTTTTCTAAGTTTCCAGGGGCTATGTCTATTAATTTTTCAGCAAGTTCAACAACAGGGACGCTTGGATATAGAGAAGAAATATGAGTCAGCCGATCTATTTGGGCTTTTACAGCTGTGTTAATCTCATCGTTTGCGTGGCCCAACGAAACTGTCAAAATTCCACCAAAAAAATCTAAATAGTTGTTTCCATCAGGATCAGAAACATAAAAACCATTGCCTTCAGTAATAACAAGGGGCTCTTTATAAAAATTTTTTACAGCATCAAATAAATACTTCTTATGTTTTTGTCTAATTTCTTTACTATTATTCATTGTTTTTGGTTTTATTAAACCACCAGCTCTTATTTTTATGATTGTAATCAATAAAAATATGTTTGGCCTGTCGAAATTCTTCCAAGGCCTCTGTTCCGTGTTCTCGTCCAATACCAGACTGGTTCATTCCGCCAAATGGTGCCGCAATATTTTCCATTAGGGGGCTATTAATACAGACTGTCCCTGATTTGATTTTGTCAGCTGATTCCATAGCGCGTTCTAAATCTTTTGTAAATATTGTACACCCGAGACCATATTTTGTTGAGTTTGCCAGCTTAATGGCTTCATCCATTGATTCAATTTTTTGGACAGGTATTACAGGACTAAAAGATTCCTCAGTGACAATATCCATCTTGCTTGTTATTTTGTCAAATACAGTAGGCAAATAAAAATACCCTTTTTCAAGCTGTTCGCTTTTGCGACCACCGGTCAAAATACGTGCCCCTTGTCTCTTGGCAAGCGCTACTTTATCCATGGTGTTTTTGAGTTGTGATAGTGATGCCATTGGACCTACATCAGTGGCCTCTTCCATTGGGTTGCCGAGTTTTATTTTATTTGCTTCTTCAACTAAAGCTTCAGTAAAGCGCGATGCGATTTTTTCATAAACATAAACACGTTCAACCGAAGTACACACTTGCCCAGCATTAACAAAGCCTCCCCAAGAAGTCCCCTTAGCAGCCACTTCTATATCTGCATCATCACACACTATAACAGGATCTTTTCCTCCTAGCTCAAGTGAAACTTTTTTTAGATTTTTTGATGCAAGCTTTGCTATTCTTTTTCCTGTTTTAACCGATCCAGTAAATGTTATTATTGGAACCTTAGGGTGTTTTACAATTGCCTCACCGGCTTCATTTCCGTAGCCCGTAACAACGTTCATAACCCCCGGTGGCATTACATCACCAACGGCCTCTATCCAATTAAGTATAGATAAAGAAGTTATTTCACTCGGTTTCATAACCACAGTGTTTCCCGCTGCAAGGGCAGGGGCAAGTTTCCACCCCATAAGCGAAAGTGGGTAGTTCCAGGGTATAATACAACCAACCACCCCATAAGGTTCGTATCTTACCAGAGACATTGATCTTTTATCCACCGGGGCAACGATTCTACCAATCTGATCTCTAGCAAGTTCGCTGTAATACTCAAGATAATCAGCTAGATCATCAATCTCTCCTAGTGCCTCTTTATATGGTTTTCCCATTTCTGATGAAATGGTTTTTGCTAGTGGCTCAGCATGTTCAAGTGATTTTTTTGCAAGTTCGCGAAGAAAACCGCGCCGTTCCCCCGGAGTCATTGGTCCCCATTCGTTGTAAGCGCTCTCCGCTGCATCGACAGCTTTGTTTATGTCAGCGTTCCCACTCGCTGGTATTTCTCCTATTACCTTTTCTGTATAGGGGTTATAGGCTTTGAATGTTTTTCCTGTTTCTGCTTCAAACCACCTATTGTTAATATAGTTTTTGTATCTCATTTATTTCCTTTTTGAAATTGTTTAAGGATAATTTTTATATCCTTAACAAACAATATGAATACAGCGATTGACCCGATGCTAAGAACGAATACGGTTGCCCAGGTAAATAGTTCCCAATAGCTCAAATTTTAATCCTTTCATTAAATATGTAACCTATAAAAAACCCTATAAGTGAGATAGGTACGGTTATATACATAACAAATTCTTGTAAAAAATCGATTCCGAACCAGTGTACAATATATGTTTCTTCTGAAGTATCAAACCTGCCATTTATCATAATATACAGATTTAAAATAATAGTAGAAAACAGGCCAGAAGAGGTGCTAACTAGCCCAGCTAGAGGTTTTCTAAGTTTTTTTTGAAATAACCCTAATAGAATTGGGACCAACATACTCGAGATTAAAATCGAAGCCAGAAAAACCCAAAGACCAAGCATTTGTTTAAATGAAATGGCAATCCCAAATCCCAAAACCCAGGATAGAATAATACCATAGCGCGTTACGCTGATTAATGTATAGTCATCTGCCTCGGGGTTTACGGCGGGTTTATATATATCGTATGAAATATTTCCACCGGCAACTAGACAATAGGAGTCTAGAGTTGACATTTCAGTAGATAATACGCCAGCTATAAACAAGCCAACTACTCCAACAGGGAGCGCAGCAACTACAAGAGTGAGCAGGGCTGCATCTGGTGCCAGATCAGCAGGCAACAGCCCTTTTATGACGCCGACTTTTGCAGACATTGCAAGGACTGTAATAAGCCAGTCATAAGAACCCCAAATAAATATTCCGATAATAAGTGCATTTCGAACATTTTTATATGACTTTGCTGCAAAAATTCTTTGGTAAAATGTGGGCTCTACTAAAACGGACAGACCGGTAGAGGCATAAATAATGATTAAAAAAATATTTAAATCACCCATGGTATCAAAAAATGTTTCAGGTAATATTTTAATCATTGAATCAAAGCCGCCAATAAACTGCATTGCAAAGGGAAAAGCCAAAGCAACCACTAAACACATCATAACAAATTGAATAGAATCTGTAAGGGCAACCGCCCAAAAGCCACCAGTAAGAGTGTATACGAGAGCGATTCCACCAAGGACCAGCATGCCTGCAATAGGCTCCCAGCCAAGGATTACTTCCCCGAGCATTCCAAAACCGTATAGAGATAATGCAGGGAGAGAGTAGACAAAGGATGTTATTGCACCAACGTAGCGAGTTTTTTGCCCATAGTAAAAACCCAAAATATCTGGGATGCTTTTAAAGTCATCTTCTCGAAGTCGCTTAGCAAGTACCAAAGCTGCAATTAAAAAAAAAGCATACGTGGGTCGAGCGTAACCAAACCAAGCAACAACCCCATCTGTGAATGCAAGCTGCGTGTCTCCAAATAAAACATCTATACCATAATATGTTGATATAAGCGTGGTAATAAGAAGAGGTGTTGTGAGGGACCGACCTGCTAGAAAAAAATCGTCGAAGTCTGTATGTTTTTTTGCAAACCAAAAACCAACACCAACCATTCCCGCCAAATAGGTTAATATAATAAAATAATCAATCTGAGAAACAGAATACATGCTTTTATGAAATCCAATCTAGAAAACGAAAATATTTTTCTGCAAAAGGCAAGAACCAGGGGTCATTTTTATAAAAAAACATTGTCTGGTGCGAAATTTCTTCAAAAGGACTTCGTTTTTTTTGTCCTGTTAATAGCAGCCCTATTTCTGTGCCTAAATATGTGGCGATTGAAAGCCCATGGCCCCCATAGCCAAAGGCATAATGAATTCCATTTACCTGTCCAATGTGTGGCATCAGATCGAATGTAATACCCAGTTTACCTGTCCATGTGTGAGTAAACTTAACCTTCTCTAGTTCTGGAAATACAGTCCGGACTTCTTTTGATAGAATACCAGCGCTTTCATTTAGATCGAGATCGGTGCTAAGATCATTTCTGCCGCCCCAAAGCATTCTACCATCAGGGGTGAGCCTAAAATAATTTATAAACCACTTTGAATCATAAAACATTCGTTTTTTTGGGCTTAATTTTTTTTGTAGCTCTTTAGTAAGCTTTTCTGATACTAGTATATAGCTTCCAACGGGAAAGATTTTAGGTTTAAGTTTAGGAACTAGATTATCTGTATACCCATTGGTTGCAACAATTACTTGACCTGCTTTAATACCACCTTTTGATGTTTTCACCTCAAAATAAGAACCAACTTTTATAATTGAGGTTACTTTTGTGTTTTCCAAAAGTATAACACCCAAACGCAATACTGAAGACCCCAGTCCATTAACAAACTTAGATGGTTGAAGACCGCCACTAACCTCGTCTGATAGACCGCCAAAATAATAATCAGTTCCAATTTCTGAACGAATCTTATCTCTTGGAACAAGTGTTTTTTTGTGTCCTAATTCTCGTTCTATCCAGCCTGCATACTCCGGTAGCTTATCGTAATGAGATTGCTTGCAAGCGAGGGCTATGTGTCCATCTCTAGACCAATCACAATCAATTTTTTCTTCATATATAATATTTTCGAGTAGGTCAATCGCGTCCACGGAGGCCCTCCAGAATTCTTTAGCATAATCAAGCCCGTATTTTTTATATATTTTAAAAATATCTTGTTTAAGCCCAGGGGTTGCCATTCCGCCGTTTCTTGAGCTAGCCCCCCACCCTATACATTTCTGATCTAGAACAACAACCCCTTGTCCTGATTTTGCCAGTACCCGAGCAGCAGAAAGACCTGTGTACCCGCCTCCTATAATAACCACATCTGTTTTTTCTGGAGGTGCTGATGATATACTTAAACCCGTGTTAGGGGGGCACTCTTCCGTCCAGTATGCTTCGTGGTTCATTTATCGGATTGATTCTTTAACAGATTCTTGAAATATATTTAAGGTTTCATCTATAATTTCATCGGTGTGGGACTCACATAGAAACCAGGGTTCTCGAGGATCACTTTCTACCCAGACACCTTTTTTGTACATGGTTTCCATTATTTTTTCATATAGACTGTCGTCGCTTTTGGCAAGGTCTCTTACTTCTTTAACAGGAGAATCTGTTAATAGGAAACCCTGAATGTTGGGGTGACCGCACATTTGATGTGCTAGTCCTTCTTCAGTAAGTATATTATCCAGGCCCTTTTTTAACCTTTCCCCTCTATCCGCGAGATTTTTTAATACGGGAGACTCGGTTAAAATATTTAATACAGCTTCTGCTGCTGCCATGCTTACACCATTTCCTCCAAAGGTCCCGGCGTGGGTTACACTGCCGCCACCTATAACATCCATAACATCTGTTTTTCCGCCAAATGCAGCTACAGGCAGACCGTTACCTAGGCTTTTAGCGTAGGTAGAAATATCAGGAATCACATTATAGGTTTCGCGGGCGCCTCCATTATCCAGCCTGAAGCCTGTTTTTACCTCATCAAAGATCAAAACAATATTGTGATTATCGCAAAGAGTCTTTAGGTGCTCAAGAAAACCATTCACCGGTTCAATTCCTGCAATGTTTCCAAGGCAAGGCTCTACAAGAATAGCAGCTATATCACCGTGGTGATCTTTTACACAGCGGTCTACAGCATCAAAGTCGTTAAAAGGCAAACAATAAACATAGTCTCTGATTTTATTTGGTATGCCAGAACCTACCTGAGCTGGGATTGGCGATTTTCTGGAGCCCATCGCTGATACAGGAGATGAAGCTGTGCTAAACAACACATAATCATGGGCACCATGGTACTGTCCTTCGAATTTAATAAACTTTTCTTTGTTTGTGTAGCCCCTGGCAGTCCGAAGAGCATGCATAGTTGCCTCAGTACCAGTATTTGTAAATCGGAGCTTTTCCATCCCTGGGATTATTTTCACCATTTTTTCAGCCACTTTAACTTCTAGCTCGGTTGTTGCCGCGAAAGTGGTCCCGTTATCCAGGTGCCTGGCAACAGCATCATTAACTCTTTGGTCTGCGTGCCCAAGAATAATTGGTCCCCAGCCCAACCGGTAATCTATAAATTTATTTCCGTCTGCATCCCAGATATGAGCCCCCTTTCCCTTGGATATAACAGGGGTCTGTTTTTCTCCAAGATATCTAAAATTTGAGCTAACGCCTTTAACTAACACATTAAGGGCACGATCAAAAATGGGTTGAGATTTATTTCTGTTGATCATGTTTTGACTCCCGTAAGAAATTTAGAAACGTATTTTATGGTATTTTTTAAGATGAAGGTAAAAAATCTAATTGGAGGTTTGTATCATTAGCAAGTATCAGGTTAAAACTAGCACTCCAATAAAAAATGATAAATATTATCTTATATGTTATATTGTATGCCTGTTCTTGGGCTAAAAAAAGGAAAAACAAATGAAGAAAACAAGCTATCTATCTATACTTTTAGTGTTATTTATTGGCATTTTTGATATTCAACTTTTTGGACAAGACCTTTGCCCTCCAAGATTTTTAGCAACTGATTTTTCTAGTGAGACTGTTGATCTTTATTGGGATGAACCAGATACGGCAAATTATGGTGATGTTATGCTGTTTGAATGTTTTGAGAGCTGCTCCCTTGCAAGCAGCTCTTTTAATATCGTCCATATGGACTCGGCTGGAGGTTCTGGAGGATGGTTTCGCTATTCAGATGGAGATTCGGCAACTTGTGGTTCTGGAATGATCCCATGTTCTGATGGTTTAGAGGATGGCTTTTCCGCTGTTGCCTTATGGTGCAGCACAGGAACGACTATTGACAGCCGCATGTATACGGATCTAATTGACCTTAGCGGTTACACAACAGCACACATTCAATTTACAGAGACATATAACTATGCTGAAGATTCACACGATTCAAACATGGTTGAGGTTTCTACTGATGGAGGTGAGTCCTGGGATATCGTGCATGTGTCTGACCCTTTGGAGGTGTTAGGCGATTATTGGTATAACACTATAGATGTTTCTGAGTATGCTGGTCAGCAGATTCACATTGCCTTTAGATATCTTGATGCAACAGGGAACGGGGAAGGTTGGTTTGTTGATGATATAAAAGTTTGGGGAGGAAATGGCGGCGAGACAAGCACATGTGGGTCGTTTAATGAGTATGAGATTTATGTTGATGGTAACGCAGTTGGCGTTACAACGGACTTATACTACTCTGTTGAGAATCTTACTAATGGAACAGAGTATTGTTTTGAGGTGCGCGCCCTTTATTCAGAGGGCTCGTCTGAGCCCTGTGCGCAGCAGTGTGCTGCTCCAATGGGTGCTTTTGTAGTTGATCCTTTAGCAATAAATTTCGAAGAGCCATTAATGGCTGGAGAATATCAGGAGCAAACATTTAAAATCATGAACTTCGATACGGCCAATCTTGATTATTCTGTTTTTAGTATGTCACTTGCAAATCTTCAGGTAGCTCAGGACCTGCTGGCTGATGATTTTAACGATGGCCTTGTTTATTTTGACGATACGAGCTTTCCAAGCCTCTGGCTTGTTGGAGACTCAGCCGCTTCATCTTCACAATATATGACATATGAATCTGCGCCAGATGGTGGAACCTTTGCCTATGTAAATGATGATGCCATAGGAGATGGTGTTGGGATGACCAACGCGACAATGATCTCAAACGAAGTCGAGTTAGAGGGAACAGCGCCAGTTTTTTTATTGCTGGATATTTTATTTCCACAGCCTAGTGGTCATTGTTATATGCAAGGTCTTTATTCTGAAAATGCTTCTATCTCCTATTCTACCGACTCTGGAACAACGTGGGAGGTTCTTGATAGCAGTTTTACAACGGGATGGTATTGGGCTTCATATATGTACAACTTGACGCCACTTATCAGTGGAGCAGCGAGTTTAAAAATTAAATTTAACTATGATGATTGTGAGGGGAATTGGGGCTACGGCATTGGCGTTGATAATGTTGCAGTCAAGCAGGGAGATATGCTTTCTTGGCTTACTATTTCACCATTTGATGGAAAGGTTTTAACATCTGGCTCTCTTAATGATACTGTAGACGTCACGGTTGGTGTCTACGGTCAGTATGATGGGTTTACTATGACCGAAGACCTGTATCTTTACGGCGGCTCTTATACTATAAACTTTCCAATAGGTGTTGGGGTCACAGTGGCCCTTGATGATGAGAAGGGTTTGTCACCGTTTAAATACAAATTAAATAACAACTACCCTAACCCATTTAACCCTGAAACAACAATTGGGTTTTCAGTTGCAGAAAACACCGAAGTCTCAATTCTGATATACAACATTCTTGGACAAAAAGTTGCTACTTTATTAGATGGTCAGATGAGCGCTGGAAAATACACTATGAAGTGGAAAGGTGTTTCGGACTCTGGTAAGGAACTACCATCTGGAATGTATTTTTATGAAATGATTACACCAAGCTTTCATAAAATTAAAAAACTGGTTCTAGTTCGCTAGTATAGATTTATACATAATTAGAACGCCATAAATGAAGGAGTTTGTTTAATTAGAAACTTTTACCTTATAACAGTAAGCGCGTGCAAGGTGTTTTTATTAATTAGTTCAATTTTAAGCGCTGGGACCACAGGAAAGCTTGCTGGGAAAGTGACCGATAAAAAAACCGGAGAGCCGCTAATTGGCGCAAATGTAATCATTGAGAAAGTATTACTAGGCGCTGCTACGGATGCTGAAGGAACTTATTATGTGTTGCAGGTGCCACCCGGAACATATTCGGTGCGGTTTTCTATGATAGGATATCAGGATTTGATTGTGAAAGACGTAAGGGTTCAGGTTGATCTAACAACCAAGGTCGATGGCGCCCTTCCAGAAAGTGTAATCGGAATGAATGAAGTTTTTGTTCAGGCAGACCGCCCCATGATCCAGACGGACGTAACATACTCACAGGCGAACATTAGCAGCGAAGAGGTAGAGCTTCTTCCGGTAGAAGAGTTTGAGGATGTTGTTGCGCTTCAGGCCGGAGTTGTTTCTGAAGGCGGGGAAATACATGTTAGAGGCGGCAGAGGCGGGGAAATTTCTTATATGGTAGATGGTGTCACCGTAACTGATCCCTTTAATGCTGGTATTGCGGTAGAGATTGAAAATAATGCAATCCAAGAGCTCCAATTTATTAGCGGAACATTTAATGCGGAATATGGGCAGGCGATGTCGGGGATTGTAAACATTATTACCAAGGATGGGGACTATCAGAATTTCAAGGGTGGGGTGTCTACAGGCTCAGGGGGTTATTATACCAAAGACAGCAAGCTCTTTCCTCAAATAAACAGTATAAGCTTTGATGGTATTAAAGACATTAAAGGGAACTTAGAGGGGCCACTACTTCCTGGAAGAGTTTCATTTTTTGCGTCAGGGAGGATAAAAAGAGACAGCGGCTATCTTTATGGACAGAGGGTGTTTAAGCCGAACACCTTTATCTGGGACGCAAACGCAAATAATTTTGTTGTTGATTCAACCGTGGGTCTTGGCAACAGCTTTCAGCCTGTTTATCAAAACCCAACTGACCTAGTTTCAATTGTAGATAGTTTGATTGAAGAAAAGGAATTTGATTGGGTCCCTATGAATTGGCATGAGCAAAAAACCTCTCAGATAAAGCTAACTGTAAAGGTGACACCGCGGATTAAGTTTAGTTTAAACAGAATGGATAGCGATACAAGACAGCAGTACTATTCTCACTTGTACAAGTGGAACCCAGATGGCCGCAGTCATTATTTTAACACCAGAGTCGGAAATTTATTTAGGCTGGATCTATCATTAAGTCAGTCTACTTTTGCAAGCTTTATGGTTTCTAAAGCCACAAATCATTATCGCAATCACTTGAAAAACGACCCAAATTTTTATAAGGAAATAGACTTTGATTTTTCTAAATATCAGGATATCCCTATATGGTTTTGGGAAGAATACCCGACTCTGGACTCGACGGTTTACTTTGTTGACCCAAGGATATTTGATTATACTCCGGTTTACAACTATTATGTTGGTGGCCAGTCAATGGGGTTTTACAATAGGAAGTCAGTGGTGGAAACGTATAAATCAGAGATTACCAGCCAAATAAACCAAAAACATCAACTCAAATCAGGTTTTGAGTACCGAAGAACAAAAATCTCTCTTACAGATCTTACTGTACAGCTTGCAAGCTACACAGGTTTTCAACCAGTTTATCAAGACCCATCAGAATCGCCAACCAGTGATACGTATGGCAAACAAGGAAGAACCCCTGAAGAATTTTCTTTTTATGTCCAAGATAAAATGGAAACCAAAAACATGGTTGTAAACATTGGACTCCGGTGGGACTATTTTGACCCTAATTGGAAAGTTGTAAATGATCTTCGCGATCCAAACTATTTAGACCCCTTAAGGCCTATTAATGAATACTATGACCTCGATGGAGATGGAGCAATCAGTGAATTTGAAGCTTCTGGTTCAAACTTAAAAACAGATTCTAGCCGCCTTCAAAGCAATGCTTTTGGTGACCCTTGGTTCAGAGAAGCCAAACCAAAAACCCAAATCAGTCCTCGTTTTGCCCTTGCATTTCCAATAACGGATAAGGGGTATTTGCACTTTTCCTATGGGCACTTTTTTCAAAATCCCGAGTTTAGTTATTTGTACAGCAACCCGGAGTTTGAAGTTCCACCGAGCTCTGGTGCTGGATACACAATGGGGAACGCTGATATGGAGCCACAGAGAACAACACAGTATGAAGTTGGTTTCTCGCAGCAGATAGGACAGGATATAGGGATCGAGATTACCGGATATTTTAAAGATATCCGAAACCTTAATTCGACCAAAATTATCCAGTCTATTGTGGCCGGAGATCGTTATGGTTTGTATATCAATAAAGACTTTGCTAATTCACGAGGTATTACTGTGGCGTTATCAAAACGTCGGTCAAACAAGGTGTCTGGGAACATTGACTATACCTATTCTATTTCTGAGGGCAATGCCTCAGACCCCACAGCAGCATTTTATGATGAGCAGTCAAATATAGAGCCAGAAAAAGTTCTTGTCCCTCTTGATTGGGATCAGAGACACACACTAAATGCAACTCTAACCTATCATCCAATAAAAAATTCAGGGTTAAGCTTTGTTTTTAATTATGGAAGTGGGTTTCCGTATACTACAGAATTCGTTGGAAACCGAACATCATTTGAAAATAATGCGCGCGAGCCGGCGACATACAATGTTGATATGAAAGGATATTATAATTTTATGTTTATGGGAGCCTATCGTATATCTGCATTTATTAATGTTTATAATCTGTTTGATATTCGAAATGAGCTGACTGTGTACAATGATACAGGGAGGTCTACTTACTCACTTCTTCCTACTTACACACCTCAAACCAGTGGGCCCGGTTTTAACACTTTGAACGATTATTTAACTCGCCCAGATTATTATTCGAGGCCAAGGCAAATACGTATGGGTCTATCATTAGCAATAAAATAGATATGAAAAACATTATTAGCTTGGCGTTCCTTTTTTCTTTTTTGTTGTCTGGTGGTTTCAAAAAAAACAACACACCTCATCAGCCTCTAACAAACAAGGCAGGAAAAACAGCAGCGGTTACGGACAGAAAGTACGCTGACCACTCTGGGAACCGGGTCCTGTGCCGGTTTTACAACTTCGGAGCTGTTGGTGATGGAGGAGGCCCATTTTCAGGTGTCTACCCAATTGGCTCGGGGAATTCTTATTTTTATGAGTTTTCACCCGTTGTTGCAGCGAGTGTAATAGACTCAGCCGGGAATCGTGTCCATATTGTATCGGATGGGACTATTGGGTTGAGAGATATGTCCCCACAGGGATACCAATGGGGTTTTGAGCCACTACCTGGTTATGCTAATCCAAATCAGGACTATATGGCAATAAACACGGTCGAAGAATCGTGGCCTGAGTTTTGGCCAAACCGACCCTCTGACTGGAACGGGTATTGGAACGGGCAGTATGGGAAATATGTAAGAGCCGATCAGGAAACGTACTTTGTTATGGATGATTTTTATAATGATGAGTTCAACTATTTTCCTGATGATGGTGATAAAGACTCTACAATACGCAGAAGCGGCCTTGGTGTTGAGATAGAGGCAAGAGGATATCAGTGGAATCACCCGGCTGCAGAAGATATTATTATTGTAACCTATTGGATAACTAATGTGGGAACAAACAGACTGGACAGTGTTGTTTTTGGGATGTATGGCGATGCAGATATCGGCAGTACTCAGGGAGATTTTTCTGATGATGATGCTTGGTTTGATATAGAAAACGATATGGTTTTTCAGTGGGACCATGATGGATGGAGCAATGCAAACGGAGGCTTTAAGCCAGCCTATTTTGGGTGGAGCTTTTTAGAGTCTCCAGGCAACCCACACGATGGGATTGATAATGATGGAGATGGCATGATTGATGAGAGTCAGTTTGATGGGATTGATAATGATGAGGATTGGCTCGCAGAAAGGGATGATATAGGGTCAGATGGCTTAGGTTCCTACCACATAGAATACACAGGCCCTGATCCAGATGGTACGGAGGGTAATGGCATTCCTGATCTGGGCGAGCCAAATTTTGAAATCACTGATAATGATGAATCTGACCAGATAGGGCTGACCAGTTTTTATTCTGCAACATATCCAAGTGTTTATCCTGCAAACGATGAGGTTATGTGGACCCAATTAACGCCTGGTGTTTTTCAGGTTCCTCAGCAGAACACTGACCAAACATTTTTATATGGATCGGGCTATATCTCACTAGAACCTGGGGAAAAGAAAAAGTTTGCCATTGCAATGGTCTTTGGAGAGGATATGGCAGACATATTAAGGAACACTAAGACCATGCAAAACATTTATGATAATGATTATAGTTTCGCAAAGCCTCCTCTAAAACCGACACTAACTGTTGTTCCGGGAAACAACAGAACCACCCTTTATTGGGATGACTTTGCTGAGAAATCAATGGACCCGATTTATGGCCTTGATTTCGAGGGCTATAGAGTATACCGAAGCACAGATCCCGGTTTCATTGATGCGTATACGATCACAGATACTTATGGCAACATAGCTTTTAAAAAGCCAATAAGAATATTTGACCTAGAAAATGGCCTTATAGGCCCACACCCCATTGGATATAATGGTGTTCAGTTTGATATGGGAGAGGATAGCAGGTTGCGATATATGTTTGTTGATTCAGTTGGTGTGATAAATGGACAAAAATATTATTATGCCATTACCTCTTATGATAAGGGCTATGATCTCGATTTTTATGAGCTAGGTTTTTCTACCAGTGAGAACCTACAACCGATAGCCCCATCCGAATGTTCAGTGACTATGGACCTTGATTTTAAGGGGAATGTTGTTAGTATGAGTGAGAATGCCGGTATTTCACTGCCGAATGCTCCAGCTGCAGGGTATGTCCCGCCTAATACAGTATCTGATGGGGAAAACTTTATTGATCATACTAGTGGATATGGTTCGGGTGAGATAAATGTGACCGTTATTGACCCCTATGCTGTTCAAGACAAGGTGCCGTACAAAGTTGTTTTTGATACACTCCACACCGCAAACCACATCGCCTATAGCGTTCTTAATGATAGTCTGATAGTCGAGACTCTGTTTCTTAGCGATAGCCTATCTCGGACAAGTAAAAGCTTCGTGGACACAAACTCGGTAACGGTAACCGATATTAGTGGGGGTCTTTCGTTTGCTCGGGGAGAGGATTTTAATTTTGACTTTGAGCGAGGAAATATTATTGGAATCAGCAGCGAGTTTTTAGGTCTAGATGAGTTTGTTATTAGTTACAAATATTACCCTCTATATCAAAGCAGGCTGTTAGGTGGAGAGGCAGACAACCCGGTTTTTGATGGAATGAAAATCTATGCATACAATAGGGAGCTGGGAATAAATTATGATTCCACTAAATGGGTCATTGGAGAAAGCAATTACATACACGAGGTTGTTGATGCCCGCATTTATCCTGCCGATTTTGAATTGAGAATGGAGCAAGACCTGGGGGTTTTGCATATGAATGACGCTCTAGGGAATGAGGTTCCTTTTTATATCACAAACACAACCCATGATAATGATCCCGACTTTAGGATTTTAGATTATAACCAAGACCAGATATGGGACCCAGATGAGCCGGTTTTAATACTCCCTTATGAGGGGGACATAGCTCCTTATATGTTTATCCGTTTTTATTTGGACTCTCTAGATATTACAGTAACAACCTTTTTTGATACCGTCATAACAGACACGGATACTTTGATATTTGAAACTATGATTTATGATACAACCATCGTTCCTATAGTCCACGCCAAAAAAGGAGATATTTTTCGTTTAGCAACCTACAGACCTTTTTCGCAGGCTGATGTATACAGCTTCACAACTAAAAAATCTAATTTTGATTTAGATAGAGCGGTAGATGCTTTATCAGAAATTGCTGTAGTCCCGAATCCGTATGTGGTTGCTGCTTCCTGGGAGCCTAGGCACATTTATAACTCTGGAAGAGGCCCAAGGAAGATAGACTTTATAAACCTTCCGGCAAAGTGCACCATTAAAATTTTTACATTAGCGGGTCATCTTGTAGACATACTTGAACACAATTCCCTCTATGAAAACGGAAGCCACACATGGGACCTGTTGTCCAAGGATGGGCTGGAGATTTCCTACGGTATTTACTTATACCATATTGATGCGGAAGAGGTTGGTGAAAAAACAGGAAAGTTTGCGATTATAAAATGAGGATTTTTTACAAAACCACAATTGTTTTTATGTTTAGCCTCATAAGTGGGCAGACCAACGTTGGGACCACCTCTGCTTCCTTTTTGGAAATAGGCGCTGGCGCCCGGTCTCTGGCAATGGGTGGTGCCTATGTGTCGCTTGCTAATGATGTGAGCGCCCTGTATTGGAACCCGGCTGGGATTGCAAGTGTTTCCCGCCCTTCAATACAGCTGTACCATGCGCCTTGGCTTGTTGAGACAGACTACTATCACGGTGGATCTGTCGTACCAATGGGAGGGGCAGGAGCCTTGGGTTTTTCTTACACCGCCATTACAATGAAAGAAATGCTTGTTAGAACAGTGCGAAACCCTGAACCTGATGAATACGGTGAAAAGTTTGATGCTGGGAGCCTAGCTATGGGGATTGCATACGCTAAGAACCTTACAGATCAATTTTCATTTGGTTTTCAGACAAAATTTATTCAAGAAAAAATATGGCAGATGCAGGCCAAGGGATTCGCCGTGGATATTGGGACACTGTTTACTACAGACATGGGGCTGAGAATAGGAATGAGTGTATCTAATTTTGGAGGTAAACTGGGGATGGATGGGATTAACTCGGCCGTGGACTATGATGTTGATGAGACAATATACGGAAACAACGACCGGATTGATGCGCATCTGGATGCGGCCAAGTGGCCCCTGCCTCTGATGTTTCGCTTTGGGATCAGCAAGGATTTTAATTTGCCGGCTAAACAAAAAATTGTTTTGTCTGCTGATGGTATTCATCCGAACAACAATGTTGAAAGAATAAACGCGGGACTAGAGTACGGTTTTTCTGATGTGTTGTTTTTACGGGCGGGGCGATCTTTTTTATTATTTGGAAAGGAAAACCTGACAGAGAATGAGATAAAAACATCAAGAGAGCAACAGGAGGGTCTAACCTTTGGTGTCGGAATAAATTATAAGATTCCTAGGGGGCCGAAGTTGCGGATTGATTATGCTCTTATACCAGTTGGGGTGTTTGATAGCGTTACTGGGTTTTCGATAGATGTATCTTTTTAATACAATCATTAAATAGAACTAAATAACAAAAGAGCCAAAAAAGATCCTATAATGAATGGGAGAACAGGTTCTTCTTCAAAGATGTTTTTTGGTGATATCTTTTTATTTTTAAATTTTTGTTGATTGGGTTTAAGTGCAAGTTGTCTTGTGACCTCTTTTTCAATCTTATTTCTTTATCTAACAGCTCTAAGATTTTCTCTTTGGTTATGTAGGTTTTTTTATTTGTTTTAGAGATGTTTTGAGTGTGCCCATCTTGTTTTGTTTCAATGTTTGTTTTTGGACTTGGGGGGTTAAAAAAAATCAGGAATTGTTTG
>CAYFIF010000014.1:0-22537 GCA_964343085.1 uncultured bacterium
ACGCACGACCAATGGCTTAAAAGGCCACTGCTCTACCAACTGAGCTACCGGATCAGTTTTTAGTAAAAATTATTCTAGATCAAGACCAAAAAGTTAAGTTTTATTTCCAATTAATCTAAAACAAATAATAATTGGTAATAAAAAAGGGAATGTTAACTTTTTAATTTTTTAATATAATACCGATCAAAAGCAGCCAACAAACTTTCTTGACCAGAATAAGGAGAAGGAAAATATTTTTTTGATTGAATTCCTAATTGAGATAATTCTGATATATACCAGTCTTGTCTATTGGTCATATCCCAAAAATCTACTGCATCTTGGATATTATGATCACTTGAATTAATAATTTCTTCCGCAAAAAGCCAGCTGCAGTTTACCTTGGATCTGTTTATGCTTATTGGCCAAACAGTATGATACATTACATACTCAGGATGAAGACTCAATAGCATATTTGGGAAAATGGAATAGTAATAGACTCTTTTTTTATCTTTTTCTTTGATATTTGGAAGAGTAGGGCAACAAAGTTTACCATCAGAAGTAATACTCTCTTTGCCATCGTTAAAATCCATAAATCCACCTAGAAAAGGACCATCAAAAAGGTCATTACGCCCTCCCATATAGTTGTGAATCGCTGCTAATTCAGGATGTAATATTGGGCAGTGGTAGCATTCGCAATAGTTTTGTATGACCAATTTCCAATTTCCATTTACTTCATATTCTTTTGTTTCAAGAGTTTTAAGATTTGAGATATCCCAATTTGAGAATCGTCCGATGATTGGAGAAAATGTTTGATTAAAATCTTCTGGGTCATTGGATAGATTAATAAAAATAAAACCCTCCCACTCCTTTATGTGTACGGGGAACATTGAATAATCACTCTTGTCAAAATTTTCTACTGAGTCCATGTGAGGTGCTCCAATGAGTTTTCCATCCAGTGTATAGGTCCAGCCATGATAGCCACATTGTATAGATTTTGAAAAGTTGCCGTTTTTTTCATTGCATATTCTTGTCCCTCTATGTCTACAAACATTATAATGCGCTTTGATGATTCCTTTTTCATCTTTAAGTATAATTATACTTTCAGTATCTATATTGATGATCTTGTATTGCCCAACTGCAGTTAATTCTTCAGATCTTCCAGCACAGATCCATTCTGATTGAAAGATTTTTTTATATTCTTTATTTAAAATTTTTGAACTTGTATAAAAATTTCTATCAAGAGTATGAGAACCTTTGGTTAGAGTATCAGCTGTTTTTTTGAAACTCAACTTTTTAAGACCGTTTTTGCTGCATTATATCCATTCGTACCATGTAGACCTCCTCCAGGATGAGTACCAGACCCACATAAATAAAGATTTTTAAAAGGAGTGCTATATTGTGAACTAGAAGCGGTGGGTCGCATGAAAAATAGTTGATCAAGTGTCATCTCGCCATGATTAAGATTGCCTTCCTTAATTCCAAATTCCGCTTCTAAGTCTTTTGGAGAATAGACTAGATATGCTTCAATTAATTGTGTCAGATCAGGGATTTTTTTCTCCAGAACTTGAATTGTATTTTGCTTCAGTTGCTCTTTAGAATCTGTATCCCATATGCGATTTCTGAGTTGATATGGAGCATATTGCACCGATACTGATAGGACATGTTTCCCTACAGGCGAAAATTCAGGGTTTAAAGTGCTTGGTATTGAGAATTCTAAATATGGATCTTTAGAAATAAACCCATACTTTACTGCATCCGAAGCTCTTTCTAAATATTCCATTGAAGGACAAATAGAAAAAACAGTATTTATATGGTCATTATTTATTCCTTCGATCTTTGGAATATCTCTAAGGGCAAAATGAATGCGAGCTGTGCTACCTCTATATTTTATGTTATTAATTTGAGTGTGAAAACTTGGATCAAGGTTTGCATTGCCAATTAAATTAATGAATGTATTATGTGGATCTAGACCTGATATAATTTGATCTGAGTTGATCGTTTCACCTTCCTGTGTTGTTACACTTTCAAATGTATTATTCTTTATGTTGATTGATTTCACCGTTACATTTTTTCTTATATCTGCATTAAAGGAGGATAAAAATTTATTTAATATTTCTGGGAAATTACTGATCCCGCCTTTTACAATACTTGAATTATGTATGACACCTTTACTATATAGATGCTGGTGCAAAAAATTATAGCCTGTTGCCGAAGCATATGGTCCATAGGATAGGCCATGTATTCCTGCTGTAGATAAGGCACTCCTCAGTAATTCATTTTCAAACCATTCATCCATGAGTTCTGGCATCATCATAGGTGCAGTTCTGGCAAGGTCCACAAGACCTTGTGGACCTTGTTTCATAATAGTACCAAAAAGACTTCTCATCGATAATACATCCAACAATCCAATATCAGGTAAACTGGGGGGCGTTAGTTGATAAAGCTTTTCTAAAAACTTTGTTAATTTTTTAACATAGATAGTAAAATCTTTCCATTTTGTTGAATCATTTCTAGAAAGATTAGAAATTGATTCACAAGTAACTAACGGGTCTTTATGAAAAATTATTTGTTTATTTTCTCCAGCACCTAGAGCAATGCGTTTTATATCCAAATCTATAAGATCTAGATCATCAGATTTAATCCGCAGTTCTTTAATTATTCTAGGATCGATCCACTTTATGGTATCATATATGACATTGCACATAAATCCAGGTGCAAACTCATTGGTAGATGCTAGCCCTCCAATTGTATTCCTTGACTCTAGTACCAAGACCTTTTTCCCAGCCTTAGCGATTACGGAAGCTGCAACCAGACTATTTATTCCGCTTCCAAGTACAATGATGTCATATTGTGCCATGATCAGTGAATACCTAAGATCTTTTTTGCTGCCATTTCGCCTGGAGACCCTGTAATGCCGCCTCCGGGGTGTGTGCCAGAGCCACACTGGAAATAGTTTTTTATTGGAGTAGTGTAATCTGCCCATTTTACTGCAGGACGCAATGAAAATAATTGTTGAATTGTCAATTCTCCATGAAAAATATTACCTTCTGTAAGGCCAAAAGTGCTTTCAAGATCTGCTGGAGTTAAAACCTGTTGGTGTAATATGATATCTTTTATATTTGGCGCATATCTAGAAAGAGCATTTACTACCGCATCACCAAAAGCTTCCCTTTTTTCATCATTCCACCCTCCTTTTAGATTGTATGGCGCATATTGAACAAAACAGGACATGACATGCTTACCTGGAGGTGCCATTTCAGGATCTAAAACAGATGGAAGGATTATATCCATAAACGGCTTTTTAGAAAAATTTCCATATTTTGCATCATCATATGCATTTTCCAGATAATCAAAATCTGGGCTAATAGATATAGCTCCTCTAAGATGATGCCCCTCACCGGGTAGGCATGTGAAGTTAGGTAGACCATCGAGAGCAAGATTTACCTTCCCCGAAGAACCCCTTATGCGAAAATTTTTGATTGATGTTACAAAATCAGAAGGCAATTCTTTCTCTTCGATCATTTTTAAAAACGATAATTTTGGGTCCAGTCCTGAGATAACTATATTAGATTTATACTCATCTCCATTTTCAAGTACCACGCCTGTTGCCCTTCCATTCTTTACAATAACGTTATTTACAGAAGTTTCCGTCATGATGGTTGCTCCAAAGTGTTCTGCTGATCTAGCAATGGCCATGCTAACTTCACCGGTACCACCTTTTTGGAATCCCCAGGCGCGGAATGCTCCATCAATATCACCCATGTAATGATGTAACATTACATATGCTGAACCAGGAGACCTTGGACCCATGAATGTTCCAATTATTCCACTAGCAGACATGGTGGATTTCAACGGCTCAAATTCAAACCATTCATCTAGAAAATCTGCTGAACTCATAGTCATAAGTTTTGTCAAGTATTCAAATTGTTCATTTGAAAGTGTTTTAAAATGATTTAGTAATTTTTTTATTGCTAGGATATCTGATAGGGAAGGCCTTAGAGCATTTGGTGCAATTGTCTCAAGTATGGGTCTTACTGCCATTCCAATTTGTCCCATCAGAGGGCCAAAACGTTTATATGCTTCAGCGTCTTTTTTTGAATGCCTAGCGATTTCTCTATATGTTTGGTCGCCATCTGCTGTACGCAATAAATAATCTTTATCTAGTGGAGTGAATGTGCTTTCCAGAGGTAGTAACTCTAATCCAAATTTTGGGAGCATTAATTCTCGCATTACATTTGACTTCATCAGGCTAACAACATAAGAGCATACAGAAAATTTAAACCCTGGAAATATTTCTTCAGTGACAGCAGCACCACCGAGTACATGCCTACGCTCTAGGACCAAGACCTTTTTTCCAGCCCTTGAAAGATATGCTGCTGCGGTAAGACCATTATGTCCTCCTCCTATAACTATAGCATCATATTTATTTATGCTGGGCATGAACGTTTCCTTTCAGGGTCGAAGAACGGCGTTTTCACAACCTTTGCAGTTGTTAATTTTCTAAAATGTTCAACTTTTAATTCAAAATCCAATAAAGTCCCTTTGTTTGCATAATTATTTTTTATATGTGCAAGAGCTATGTAGCGTTTTAAGATTGGGGACCATGCTCCGCTGGTTGCATATCCTACTTGTTCAGAACCATAATATAGCGGTGTACTAGTTCTCCAGGCCGTAGAAGGAAGCCCTGGCGCAAGTCCAACTTTTCGATAATGTTTTTCCAATTCAAGCCATTTGATTTCTATGCCAACAAATCTCCATTTTGGACCATTTTTTAATTCTTTTTTTAGCGCTCTTTTTCCTATAAAGTCATCTTTTTTCATTTTTACTGACCATCCGAGGCCTAACTCATATGGTGATGATTTTCTTGATTCAATCAAAGCGTGTCTTGATGAAATATAATCCACATCTAGTAATATTAACCCCGCTTCTATACGCGATATATCTAGTGCCTGAAGACCTGTTGGTGTTATCCCATAAGGCTTGCCCTTTTCAATAAGGAGATCCCAAACTGATAGAGCATTTTCAGGTTCCATCCATATTTCATAACCGAGATCACCCGTATAGCCTGTTCTAGATATAGAGACTGGGAAATCTCCTAATTTTGTATCCATCATCCAAAAAAATTTAAGTTGATCAAGCGATTTTTCAGCCACAGCATTCAGTATAGATCGAGAATTAGGGCCTTGCAGAGCCAATGCTGCAGTTGTTGATGAGTCATCCAATATCATTAGATCCATCCCAACGGAATTATGTTCTAGCCACTCTAGATTCGGTTCTGCGCTAGTTATACGGAATTTGTTTTCTGATAACCTCTGGACTGTACCATCGTCGATTACTTTACCATTTTCATCACACCAAGGTGTATACATGACTTGCCCGACTTTACAAATATTGATATTTCTTGTTACTAACCTATGAAGAAATTTTTGAGCGTCAGGCCCTTCTATAATATATTTATATAATGGTGTGATATCTAGTAATCCTGCTTTGGTGCGGATTGCAAAATATTCATTCTCATGGTTTAGCTCGTAATTGGTTGCTGAGAGATAACCTGACCAACGACGCCATTCTTGTGATTCATTTAATTTAGAAGTTCTTTTAAAGAATGGGGACAGTTTTAATTGAGTCTCAGCATGAAATTGGTTTTTATAGCTCATTGATTATACCTTAGGAAAGGACGAGTTAAACAAGTAGGCCCACCAGCGCCTTTTAATGAAATTTCGGTACCATCATATGTATGTACATCTACATCTTCATTTTCAAGCTTATTTTGCGTGATAGGGTTTCCTTCTATCATGATAACTTTACGATTTCCCATTGTTAACACATTGCATCCCATAGAAGCATATTCTTCATCAGGGACTTCAATTAGTTGGATTTTACGATCAAGAAGATATTTCCTGAATGAAACGGGGAGCAATCTAGAATACACTAAATATAGATCATGGTCGATTGGTGAAATATTACTCATTAGATGGAGGCAATCTTCTGGACCTGTCCAATGTGGAAGTGGGACAGGGATTACGATATCAACTATATCTCCTAATAAATGTTTGAATTGATCTATTCCTTGAGAATTAGATCTGTATCCTTCTCCAACTGCAACTGTACGTTCATCGATCCATATTATATCGCCACCTTCTAGAGTCCCAGGTTCTTTAATATGCCCTAATATTGGAACTTCTATCG
The DNA here is from genome assembly GCA_964343085.1 of uncultured bacterium. Lineage (GTDB taxonomy): Bacteria > Fidelibacterota > Marinisomatia > Marinisomatales > UBA1611 > CAZLPW01. The sequence continues at coordinate 6,169 of CAYFIF010000014.1, forward strand.
ATCTAAAATATTTTTCGATTTCGCTTGGTTCATTAAATCTTTGGGTTTTACCCATATTACTAATTATAACGCCACCATTCGTTACTATACAAGGATCATGAGTATATATTGAATCAATAGAAGTATCAGAAGCTGGTAGAAAATGAATTTCTGGCCCGAATGATTTAATAAGGTCTAAAAAAAGATCATAGTGTTTACAAGCTAGCTCAAAGTTTGGTGCAATAGAATAGTTGAGTTCGGAGTATTGGCGATTGATAGTGTTTTGATCAATGAAAGCATCCCGAGGGTGCTTCAGCAACACACGCCGGACCTGTTTTACCATATCCTGGCACCCAAATTGAATCATATTTTAATCTAAAGACCCTTCCACGCATGTGGTTTGAAATCCCCCACGAATATTATACATAGTGGTTACCATTAATTGGTTTGTTTTTAAGGCCGAACAAAGATCAGAATAGATACGTTTTGTCGCAGCCTCTTGATATATGCCGACATTTCTAAAGCTTACAAAATAATATTTGAGAGATTTCAACTCTACACATTTTCCGCCAGAAGGAAAATATTCGATCTTTACATAGGATATATCAGGCAAACCACTAAACGGACAAACTGCACTAAATTCGTCTGTCTCAGTCTTTATGTATTGTTCTGCACCATCAAAATCAAAAACCTCTAATAGGCTTGGCTTGATATGAGATTCATCTAAAAAATCAAATGATTTACCTTCTGCTTTTGCCATTTTACTCTCCTTTGTAAATACAACCGGTAGACTCGGTTTCTTTAACTTCTATTTGTTTCAGACCATTAAGAGATAGATCAAGTTGTTTCCAGATCCAGCGACATAAATTTTCGCTTGAAGGATTTTCAAGGCCATTTATTTCATTTAAATATGTATGATCAATGCGTTCATAAATTGGTCTGAACGCAGAATCAATATCAGCAAAGTCCATTACAAACCCTGTATTTTTATCAATTTTACCTTCTACTGTTATTGTAATTTTAAAAGAATGGCCGTGAACGCTTTGGCACGGATGTCCATTGGGCAGTTTAGGCAAAGAGCGAGCTGCCTCAATTGTAAATGTTTTATATACTTCCATATCTAAATTTAAGGAATACCGAGAATCTTATGTGTCTGAAGACTAAGCTTCCATTTTGGATGATCCGCAACAAATTTTTCAGATTTTTTAATATTATTTTTTTGGTCAACACCATCCATAGGTTGAATAAAAAAATGGTCAAATTTCAATTTTTCATGTATTCTTGGATTCATTCCACATTGAGGATAAACTACTTTTAATTCATTCCCATTTTTCAAAACAAGATCTGCGTTTGCTTTTGGGCTTACGCATATCCAATCGATCCCATCAGGTGGAATGATTGTTCCATTTGTTTCTATACCAATTTCAAATCCTGCTTTATGGATAGCTTTTATCAGATTATTATCCAATTGTAATAATGGTTCTCCTCCAGTGCAAACGACATAAGGATTTGATGATATATCCTTTCCCCACAGGCTTGTAACTACATTTATTATTTCGTTTTCAGAATATTTTCCACCATTAATACCATCTGTACCTAAAAAATCGGTGTCGCACCAATCACAGATAGCTTCACTACGATCTTTCTCTTGACCGCTCCAAAGGTTGCACCCAGAAAACCTAATAAATACAGCCGGGCGACCAGTGTGGAAGCCCTCACCTTGGAATGTAAAATATATTTCTTTGATTTTATACACTATTTACTTTGATAGTATAACGGGTCTCGTAGATTAGCCTGTTTAAAACCCTTTATTCTTAAAAAACAAGCATCACAAAATCCACAGGGCTCACCATTGGAATTAGGGTCATAACAGGTTGTAGTTAAGGCATAGTCTACACCGAGTTTATTCCCCAGTTTTATAATCTCAGCTTTTGTTAGTTCGATTAGTGGAGTGTTGATGTTAAATTTTTTACCAGATACTGAAGCTTTTGTTGCTAGGCTTGTCATTTTTTCAAATGCTTCAATAAACTCTGGTCTGCAGTCAGGGTATCCCGAATAATCTAATGCATTGACGCCTATGAAAATATCAAAAGCATTGAGTGCTTCTGCCCAGGCTAAAGCGGTAGATAATAAAACTGTATTTCGAGCAGGAACATATGTAATTGGTATTTCAGTTTTTTTATTGCTTCGGTTTTTTGGAACCTCAATTGAATCGGTTAGAGCAGAACCCCCAAATTGAGCTAAGTCTATTTTTATAATACAATGTTTTTTAACTCCAAAAGCTTTAGATATTTTTTTTGCAGATTCCAATTCGAATACATGTTTTTGACCATAATCTATAGTTAATGTATACAATGCAAATCCGTGGTCTTTAGCTATAGCCAAGCATGTTGTTGAGTCTAGTCCCCCCGATAGTAATATTATAGCTTTTTCCATATTAAACGGATCTTTGTTTAAATGACCACGTAAACTCAAATTCTGCTATTCTTTCACCTATATTATTTTCCCCAATTGATTTTACTGTTACTTTCGCAGGTTTTCCACTTTCAGTGCATTTAAGCACAGCCTCTTTTATTTTTTCACCATCGTTACAGTTAAAGACGGTTATACCAGTGCCCTTTTTTAAGAAATTACCTTTCATCCCAGTAATAATAAATGCGCAAGTCGGATTGAGGCCAGTAGTGTGTAACAATGCGAAAAGACCAGTACTAAGCTCTGCTGCCATGCTCAGTACAGCAAAATAAGTAGAATTGAAAGGATTTTTATTTAGATAATTATATTTTACTTGCACAAGTGACTTTTCACTATCGAGTTTTAAAATTTTCAATCCAGATAAAAATGCCATTGGTAGTTTTAATAATGAGCCAATCTTAAAAAGGAAAACACTATTTAATTTTTTCAATATTTTATTCTGTTCTGGATTCATTTATTTTTATTAAGTCTATTTTTTACATTTTCCGCTATTTTTATAGCATTTGGTGTATCGCTGTGTATACATATTGTTTCGGTTTTAATTTTTTTCCAGATTCCATCATAGGTTTTTATTTTACCATATTTAGCTATAAAGTATGCTTGCTCAGTAGCGCTTTCTGGATCATGAATAACTGCATTATCCAAAGAGCGATTCCTAAGTGAATAATCATTTTCATAAGTACGATCTGCAAATGATTCAGATATTACATTAATTCCCATTTCATTTAATAGCACAATCATTGGTGATTCTGCCAAAAAAATCAAGTTAAGTTTGGGTTCTATTTTTAATAGGGCTTTCCCAATAATTGATGCAATTTTTTTATCTTTTGCTGCCTCATTATATAGTGCTCCATGCGGTTTAATATGACTCAGCTTAGTATTTTTTTGTTCGGCAATTATTTTCAGTTTATTTATTTGTTTAATTATTGAGCTTAGTAGGTCATTATCGCCCATTATCAATTTTTTTCTTCCAAAATTCTTTTTATCTGGATAACTGGGGTGTGCGCCAATATTTACATTTTTTGCTTTAGCTAATTGGATCATGGAGCTCATCATTTTTTTGTCACCAGCGTGACCACCACATGCAATATTAATAGATGTAACATGATTCATAAGGTTTTTATATACACCATTTTTATGTAATTGATTTATTTCCCCAATATCGCAGTTTATATCAATTGAATTCATAATTCTGACTATTTATAAAAGGGTTGATTGCTCTATTCTCATGGCCTCAGCAGTTTTCATTTTTACTAAATCAAACTGAAAACTATCGCCTTTTTTTAATTGCCCAACTTTACATATATCAATAGTTATTACATTAGCTATTACTGGATATCCGCCAGTGGTTTGGTGATCTACAAACGAAATAATTGGTTGTCCATTTCCAGGTATTTGAATTCCTCCCAAGGAAATTCCTTGGGTAAGCATCTGATTTGAATTTTTTTGTTTAATTAAAGGACCCTCTAGCCTGATACCCATCCTATCAAAATATTTTGATACTTTAAAAGTTTTTTTTAATAGTGTATCCCAGTTCAAATTATTAAACCAATCTTTCTGTGGGCCTTTGGTAATCCTGATAATAGATCTTTTTGTGGAGTATTTTAAATCAACTTTGTTAATAATATCATTATAATTATATACATCACGATTTATTTTAGGCTTACCTATATTCAAGAGGTCTCCTTTTTTTAATGCATGGCCGTTTTCCCCGCCTGTTTTTGTACCTAAATGTGTTGATGAGCTTCCTAAATATTTTTTTACATTTATACCTCCTTTAATTGCTAAATAACATCTTGATCCATCTGTAGTTTGTCCAATTTCTAAAACACTATTTTTTTTTATATTTATTTTTTTGTTAAATGGACAGACCTTATTATTAATTTTAGCTGAAAAAACACTTCCTGATAAGCAAATAGTTGTGTTTTTGTAAAAACGATAGATTCCACCAACTAAAGTCATCTCTAATGCAGCTTCACTAGGTTTGTTCCCAACGATTAGATTTGCAATTTTGAATGAGTAGTTGTCTGCTGCTCCGCATGTTGAAACGCCAAAAGGTCCATAGAGTTGCCTACCCAGGTCTTGTATCGTTGTCTGAATACCGGGATTAATTACTTTGATTTCCATAAAACTTATTGCTTCATTTTTTCATATTCTTTAAAACTGATTGACTTAAATCTGATTTCATAGCCTGATTGAATAATACTCAATTCTGGTTTTATTTTGTTAAATATTTTTAACGGTGTTCTTCCAATAATATTCCATCCACCTGGAGTAGAAAAAGGGTAAATCCCAGTTTGTTCCCCTGCAATCCCTATTGACCCAGATGGAACCTTTATTCTTGGGGTATTTAGACGCGAAGTTTGAAGAGTTTTATCAAGTCCTGACATATATGGGAAGCCAATAGAAAACCCAATGAAATGAACAAAATATTTTTTTTTAGTGTGTATTTTAATAATCTCTTTGAGTTTATAACCCGTATGGTTTATAACTCTGTTCAAATCAAGTCCCAGTTTTTGGTCATAACAAACAGGTATTTCTACAATTTTTTGTTTAATGATAAGATTATTTTGATTTTTTTCAATTAATTTTTTAATTATTGACTTTCCATCTGATAAACTAGTTTTATGATCAAGCCGGACTAATAAAGAATTATAACTAGGAGAAATATTAATTATTTCTTCAGCCGAGTTATTAATTATTTGTTCTGCTAATCTTAATAATTTCAGGCTAGTGATTTTGGATATCTTATCTCCAAAATTAATAAGTAAAGTATTATCAGACGCGGGTAATATATTTATCATTAATTTATTGTTGTAAAAATTTTGCAATTATTATTAATACCACCATAAAAGATAGTATATTAATCATGATATTGCCTTAAAAAGAATAGAATGAGATTATTATTAAATACAGTAATTATTGTTTTTTTATCTAACCTTTTAGCCCAAAATTTATATGAAGGTCAGATATCTTTTGATTATTCTGGAACTGAGAGCGGAACTTTTACAGGTTTTGTTCAGGATTCAATCCAAATTGGAGGAGCTATAAATCAAGAAAGCTCTGATAGTTCTTCCATATATTTTCTGAGTGTGACAGACCAAGGAGATGATGTGTTTGATTTATTTCTCGCGGTTTTGCAGGATACTGTTTTTCCATTGCAGGAGCGAGATTGGGAAATCCCGGGCTCTGGAGATGAAGATAATCCATTGAGTCTAGAGGCTGTATTAATTTTTATTCCTGGTGTTGATTCTACTTTGGTAGAACAATTGACTGGTAGTTTTGCCGATACGTCTTCAAACCAAGATTCGCTAAATATTGATACATTGGTTTCTGTTGTATTAGAGACTATTTCAGACAATATTTATATTGGTCTGAGTGGTTTATTATCTATTACAGAATCAAATGATTCAACTTTTTCTGGGGAGTTAGAAGCTGTTCTTTTAAAACCCGCTTTTCATTTCCCCCCCCATTTAATTACGATATCTGATGGAGAACTTTTTTTTCAACGTACAAATTTTGAAATATTATCAAATACTGATGAGGTTATTTTACCTTCTAATATTAAACTGTATTCTCCATATCCAAATCCATTTAATCCTATTACCAAAATCGGATTATATATTCCTGATCAGGAAATAGTATCTTTGGGTGTGTATAATTTGAGTGGTCGCCAATTAGAAAAGTTAATTGATAATAAGGAAATATTTGGTAATCATGAGATGATTTGGGATGGATCAAGTTATCCAAGTGGAATCTATTTTTTTCGACTTAATTCAAAAAATCTCCATGTTACAAAAAAAGCTGTTTTAATTAAATAATGGGATCAATAATCTTAGTGTCATATGAAATTGTTAATGATATGTTACTTCTAAAATGGAATGACGAAAGTGAACATGCCCTTTTAGTTAAATCTATTAGAGATAATTGTCCCTGTGCCTCATGTGCGGGAGAAAAAGATGTTTTTGGCAATGTATATAAAGGTCCACCGCAGATAAAAACCTCTGATAGCTATGTTTTGAATGGTATTCAACCGGTGGGTTATTATGCGCTTAGGCCCTTTTGGGCAGATGGTCACAGTACAGGGATTTTTTCTTTTGAATTTCTTTTTCATCTTGGTAAGGAGTTAGACCAATAAAATGGATAACTTTTATGCCAAAGGGGGTTTAGATTAATTGATTAAATACTTCAAGGTTCATTTTTTATTTATTTGGATGTTTTATTCGTGCGCTTCAACTTATAAAGAAGCGGATGTGCAGATTATACCCTTATTGGGAATAATTAATGATCGTGATCAGGAAATATCTGGTATGGACTGGTATAAAAACAACCTGATTTTATTGCCTGAAAATTTAAATGGATATTTGTTTTCTATCCCTAAAACTGAATTACATTTACGAATAAGTTCTATAGATAAAACACCTATAAAACCGGAAAGAATACCATTTAAAACACCTAATTACAAAGAGAGTCTCCCCGGGTTTGATAGTTTTGAGGCTATTGCATTTAGAGGTGATGAAGTCTATGTTTCTATTGAAATCCGTTATCCAGATAGTATGGCGACTCTAATGGCTAGAGGTCATGTTAATCCTTTAACAAGAGAGGTGGTTCTACCAGAACAGAATCTGGTTCAGTTTAAAGTGCCAAAATTCATTGATAATATGTCATATGAATCTTTAATAATTGATGGAACAAATATTTTTGCGTTTTTTGAATCGAATGGGAAAAACCTTCTTGATAGCGCCTATGCTTTATCATATTCTCTGAAGTCAAAACTAATAAAAAAAAGCCGGATGCCTTTCATTGAATATAGAATAACAGATGTTACTAAAATTTATAATAATAGATTTTGGGCAATAAATTACTTTTTCCCTAGAGACAGTGCGATACTGAAACCATTTAATGATCCTTTAGCTCAAAAATATGGTGAAGGTGAAACCCATATCAGGTCAGATAGAGTAGAACGTTTGATTGAATTTGAAATCAGTAAGGGGGAAATTAATCTAACTGATCAAGCACCAATTCAGCTGGTTTTGGAAGGCGAAAAAACATCAAGAAAATGGGAAGCTATATCCAAATATGATAATGAAGGGTTTTTATTAGCAACAGATAAATACCCTACTACTATGCTGGTTTTTGTTCCAAATAGTTATTAAAAAATATTTTATTTGATGCAAAAACATTATTTCTATCTTTTTCTTTTTTTATCTTTTCAGAGTGTTTTTGCTTGGAACAAGACTGGTCATAGAATAGTAGGTCAAATAGCCTCGAATTATTTAACAAAAAACACAAAACAACAAATAAGAAAATTGCTTGGACACCAAGATTTAAGTAGGATTAGTAACTGGGCTGATGAAATCAAATCTGATTCAAATTGGGCCCATGCCTACGACTGGCATTACTGTACAATCCCAGAAGGAGAAAAATATATATCGGGCAAGTATAAAGGTGAAGCTGTAGAAAAAACAATTGAATTCATTAATGTTTTAAAAAATAAAAAATCAAAAAAAGATGAAAAAATTATTGCCCTAAAATTTATTGTTCACTTGGTTGGTGATTTACACCAACCACTTCATGTTGGCAATGGGACAGATAGGGGTGGTAATGATAATAAGGTTAATTGGTTTGGTGAAGAGACTAACTTGCATAGAGTCTGGGATAAACACCTTCTAGATCTTCAACAATTAAGCTATACGGAATATGCTGATTATTTACTTTTGGATATAGATTATAGCTTGATTCGCAAATTACAAAGTGATTCGCTGATGACTTCTGTTTATGAATCTCAACTATTTCGTGATCAGTGCTATAGCTTTTCTGGTAAAGATCTTAGCTGGAAATATTTTTATGAAAACAAAGAGCTACTTGAACGATGTTTGTTAAATGGCGGCATTAGGTTATCAGGGATATTAAATAGAGTATATAAATAGTTTAGTTGGTTTTACTTTGGCCAGCAACCGCAGCCGCTTTTTTTTGGATTTCATCTTGGTTGCCTAGGTAATAGTGTTTAAGAGGTTTTAAGTCTTTATCCAGCTCATATACTAGTGGAACACCGGTTGGTATGTTTAGTTCAAGGATTTTTTTATTATCAATTTTATCTAAATATTTTATGAGTGCCCTAAGTGAATTTCCATGAGCGACAATTAAAACATTTTTACCATTGATGATGTCAGGTGATATTTTCTTTTCCCAGCATGGTAAAAATCTTTCAACTGTATCTTTAAGGCATTCTGTGGATGGGAGCGTATCTTTACTTAAATTTTTATATAATTCATCAAATCGAGGATGCCTTTCATCATTCCAGTCCAACTCGGGTGGTCTTATATCATAACTTCTTCGCCAAATTAATACTTGTTTATCCCCATATTTTTTAGCCGTTTCAACTTTATTTAAACCTTGGAGTGCACCATAGTGTCTTTCATTTAGTTGCCAATGATAGTTGATTGGTATCTGATCACAATCCATTTTCTTAATACAAAGGTTCATTGTTTCAATAGCTCTTTTTAAAACGGATGTATGAGCAACATCAAATTTAAAACCCGCCTTGGTAAGTGTTTCTCCACTTTCACGAGCTTCATTTTTTCCTATTTCTGTAAGACCAACATCAGTCCAACCTGTAAACTGGTTCGAAAGATTCCACTCACTCTGGCCATGCCTAAGTAAAACTAGTTTATGCATTTAATATACTTTCCAGTTGTTTATCCATTTGTGAAATTGCGAAACTGATTTTTTTTACCAAAGTAATTTTTTAGTAGATTTTTATATGTGTGGCAGGAAAACTTTAACTAAAAGTAAAAAGTCTATAATTGAAGAGCTTAAAATTTCAGATTGGGATGAAACTATAGATTATATTCCTAGCTATAATATTGCCCCAACTCAAAAATCATTAGTAATGCTAAGAGACAATAATAAAAGGCAGATAAAATCAATGATTTGGGGTTTAATTCCTAGTTGGTCAAAAAATAAAAAAATTGGTGCCAAGCTTATAAATGCTAGATCTGAAACATTGCATGAAAAACCCTCTTTTAAATATTTAATCAGATACAATAAGTGCATTATTATATCTGATGGATATTATGAATGGAATACCACTAACTCTAAAAAACAAGCATACTATATATATAATAAACAAAAAAACATATTACCAATGGCTGGTTTGTGGTCTTCTTGGTCAATTAATGATAAGGAGGTTTTTTTATCTTATACGATTATAACTAAGAATGCTGGTGAAGAAATTGCTCATATCCATAGCCGTATGCCATTAATTATTGATTTCGATCATATAGATGATTGGTTTAATAATGATAACCTAGTTGAATTAAATACTGACTCTGAGTTAATTGGGAAAAATCAATTAAGTTTTCACAAAGTTAGTTCTTTTGTTAATTCTTATAGGAATGATGATAAAGCTTGCATCCATCCAATCCATTAGTATCAATTGATGGTCTTACTTTATTAAAATAAAAGTATAACAAAAGACTATTATTTTTACTTAAAATTGACAACTCTTTTTGAAGAGATATTGTGTTAATAAGTTAAAGGAGTCACTCTATGGTCAAAATTCTGCGATCATTTTTTATTACATTATTTTTAATTAATGCATCAATACTGATTGCTCAGAGTAGTGTTTCAGGTACTGTGACAGATGCATCAACTGGTTCACCACTTGCAGGCGCTAATGTTTATCTAGCAGGGACATCGATGGGTTCTGCTACTGATGCAGACGGAACATACAATATAAAAAATGTAGGCAGTGGGAACTACACATTAGTAGTTACTTATTTGGGTTATGCGACGGAGGAAATGGGTATAGAGGTTTCTGATGCTGCGGTTACTCAAAATGCCCAGCTTGGCAGATCTACTTTGGAGATTGAGGCGCTGCAGGTTACCGGGACAATTATTAAAGATCGCCAGACTCCATTTCCGCACTCATCCATAACCGCTGATGATCTTGAACTCCGTACTGCCTCAAGAGATATAACAGCTGTAATGGCTGATGCGCCAGGTGTTTATTTTACAGAGAGCAAGGGTGGTGCTGGTGACTCAAGAGTTTATATAAGAGGCTTTGACCAAGAAAACTCAGCGACTTTGATTAATGGTGTTCCTGTTAATGATATGGAAAACGGTAGAATGTATTGGTCGAATTGGGACGGAATGACTGATATTGCATCCGCGATCCAAATCCAAAAAGGTTTAGGTGCAACAAATCTAGTAGCGGGTCAGCTTGGGGGTACTATAAATATTGTATCTGGAGCTGCTACAGCTAAGCAGGGCCTTGGTTATAAACAAGAATTTGGAAGTGACGGATTTTTGAAATCTACTTTTACGGCCAATACTGGTCTCTTAGATGGTGGCGTTGCTCTTTCTGGATTAGTAGCAAAAAAATCTTGGGACGGATATGTAAATGGGACTTGGTCTGAAGCATATTCTTATTATTTTGCTGCACATAAAACGTTTGGCAATGGCAAACATACCATTGATGCGAATGTTTTGGGAGCTCCTCAGCAGCATGGACAAAGAGATGAAGATCAAATGTATAGACCAGATGATTGGGCAGCATATTCTGCATCCTCTGGTCAAGATGTACGTAGAGTAAGTCCTCATAGATATGGTAGTGGTTGGGGCGAATTGACTAAAGAGGAATATGAAATGCTTCAAGATAATTATATTGGTCACAGAGGAAGCACGGATTGGGCCCATGATGTTTTGTTTGGTGGTATAATGCACACCAAGCAGGTAGGTGATAAGTACCTGATTAACACTAGAACTAACTATTATCATAAGCCTGTGTACAGTTTGAACTGGAAATGGAATATTGATAAAATAAGTAGTCTCTCTACAACTTTTTATGGATCAAAGGGTAGAGGAGGTGGAACTGGACCTATGAACACAAGAGATACATACATGGGTGATGGTGATACGGTTGATACATACTACAAGTATTTTAATCCTGCTGAATTATCCGATGGATCTGGTGAAATTGATTGGACACAGGTTATTGCTAATAACCAGCAGTGGTCTGTTAACTCAGAGTTTGATACAACCTATAGTGATTCAAAGCATAGATCAAAGCGAATCATTAGAGCCTCTGTTAATCACCATGATTGGACAGGTGTTTTATCAACCTACAAAAGGAATATTTCAGATGATTTAACTTTTACTACGGGTGTTGATTTTAGATCATACGCTGGAGAGCACTACAGAGAAGTGGTAAACCTTTTAGGAGGAGATTACTATGTACATCACTATGCCAAAGCAGGTGAAACAGGGACTGAGAGAATGCGCGGTGTAGGTGGTTTAATTGATTACCATAATACTGGTTATCACGATTGGTATGGCGGATGGGCCCAGGCAGAGTATGCGACTAAAGCTTTTTCTGTTATTTTAAGTGGTGCGCGATCTGTATCAAGATATCAAAGACAAGAGCAGTATAATGAGACCGAGGCAGATGAATTTTCTAAGGTTCTTATCTTTCCTGGTAGTGCTCTGAAGATCGGTTTTAATTATAATTTAAACGACAATATAAATGTTTTCTTTGCGGGCGGGCAGATGTCAAAGGCTCCTAAATTTTCAAATGCTTACCTTGCCTATAGTAATGTACCAAACACAAGCGCTAAGAATGAGTCCATTACTTCAATGGATTTCGGTGCCTCATATAGAAGTCAGTTGATTGATCTAAGTGCTACCTACTACATGAATACATGGGAAGATAAAGCGATAGTTATCTATGATGCTCCTGATATATACAATATCCCTGGTCTAAGTGCAAATCATAGTGGGCTAGAAATTGAGTCTAAGATTAGACCAATGGATCTGCTATCTATTGATGCTGCTCTTTCATTTGGTAATTGGACATGGGGAAAGGATGTGACCGGGACTTTTAGCTCTGACTATGATAGAACGAATGAAACACAGGTGAATTTATACACTGATGGACTTAAGGTTGGTTATCAACCTCAAACGCAGATGGTTTTTGGTTTAAATTTGTTTCCGATAAAAGATCTAATGGTAAACGCATCAATGAGAATGAATTCTAATTTTTATGCTGGATTCGCACCTAGTGAAAGGGATAACCCAGATCATGCTGGAAAAGATGTTGTTAAGCTTGATGATTACAATTTGTTAGATGTTCACCTAACGTACAAAATGCAAATTATGGGAACAAATTTGACGCTAGGGGGTCATATACTTAATGCGGCTGATGCAACGTATACTACTTATGGTGAAGACCAAGGTTTTGAAGATGATGGATCAAATAGTATTGCAAAAGTATTTTATGGTTCTGGTAGACAAATAAGGATGAGTTTAAAAGTAAATATTTAATTTAAACTTTAATCTAAAAAAGCCCCTGTTTTCTAGTTTATTAGAATACGGGGGCTTTTTATTTATAAAGGTTTTTCTACTCCGCGTTTTTATTCAAAGTCAAATTGATTCCTAGAGTGGCCCAGGTAACATAGTCAACATCTTGAAGAACTCCTTTTGCTATTACTACATTTCCAACAAGACTTATTTTTAATGACACGGGCGCAGAGTCTAAATTTCTCAAATCTATAAATGGTGAGAATGCAAAGCCCGTAGTGAACCCATAGCCTAGTGAGTATAATCCTAATCCATATTTATATTGAAGGGTATAAATATCAGGTAGAAATGAGATTAACCTACTGATATCAGACCTTGCGACTGTATAGACTCCTATGGTTCTCAAATTTTTTGTTGGTTTATCTGAAAAATGATCGACCCAACTAAGTTCCAATCCAATATCAGTATTCCCAAATTTAATTTTATTTTTTTCCCAAACGGTTACCTTAAAAAATGGTCTCGGTGGAAACCCTGCGATTACTGAGTCCCTGTATGATGATGGAGATAGTATTTCCCATGAAGTATATTGAATTACTTTTTTATCTTTTTCATTAATAGTAGTAGCTATTTCTATATCTTCTATATCTTTTGTTTGGTGGACTATAACTTCTCTACCTGTCCATTCCAGGTTATAGGCAAATTGATCAGGTTTCATGAACGGTATAATCTTTCTTTCTAATTCTTTTCCTTTATTATTAAGTTTAATTTGTATGGTTTCTTCTGACTCACGATTATGGATATACTCTATCGTATTTTTTATCTTATTGTTTTTATCAAAATATTGTATCATTCTTAACCATTTTGCATCCTCCATAAAAACAATATGTCGACCAGCAAAGTTTGTGTCTGACCTGAAGTATGAGCACTCAATTATTTCCATATCTGTAACAGAATCTATTTGGGTGGCATAAGTAAAGTTATAGCTATAATATTTAATACCGATGTGGTCTTCCACATAAAGCGATCTCGGCCTCCCATCTTTCCTACTCTTGAAGTATGCTCTCCATCCAGGCCTTACTTCAGATAAAATTTGTGAATATAACTTCTGGTCTAATCGGGAAATAGATCCTCTTGAATGAAATTCAACATAATATGCTGATCTGCTTCCGCTACGTGTCCACTTTAAATGCCAGGTCTGTTGTTTTTTATTATTTTCATCAAACTCAGTAACTGTTTTTATTCTTTTATCTTTGTTATAGGTTACCTCAAAATAGGGTTCACCATAAAATGTTTGGGGGTTTCCCCGTATGCTTAATTTTCTTCTATAGGGGTTCCAGTATTTATAGCATATTCTTGATTGATCTAAAGATTTAGTTTTTGGTTTTGCTTCTGTTACTGGCTTTGGACCCAAAGAAGATGGTATTATAATTTTTTCTTCTAGGTTTTGATCTACAATCTTAATATGTATTAGACCATAACCAAATTTTTTGTGATATGCCTTTACAACAAATATTCCTGGATTAATATTATCAAACCTAGCCCAACCTTTTTTATCGGTTTTTTTTTCCTGTACAATTATTCCATCTGAATCGATTAATGATACTTTAGACTTTTTTAAATTCTTTTCTTTGGTGTTTATTACTAAAATAGAAATAGAAAACTGATTTTCTTTATTTTGTCCATGCTCAAATACTTGACTTTGAGATAAAGTTATATTCGACAAAAATAAAAGCAGTAGAACCTGCTTCAATTTTTGAGAACTAAAGAAAATTAACCCATCCCCCAGCTTAGTAAAAGAATTACAAGTGAGAACATCCCAAATCCAAAAACCGTACTAGTTTGAATCTTTTCATTATAATCAAATACTTCCTCATCGAGCGATTGATAGTTTAATGCCACAGTTAATTCTTCTCCTTCTTCAACAAATACATCCATAAGTCCCATTCGAAGAATATCTTCTACGAGTTTTTCTTTGGGTGTTCTAACCTTTGTCATTTTTGTTTGATCTTCAGGGAAATATCCAACTCGATGCCACCCTGGAAGTACATCAATCCCATGTTCTAAGGGTGAATATCCGACGATTTGGTCATCAACATAAATAGGTAATCCTGGGGTATCACATAGAATTCTTATTGATGAACGGGCCCGTTGATCTTTCCAATTTAGTGGGTGTTGTTTTTTTTTACCATCTTTTGGATCTGGGAATATGAAAGATTTTTCTGTTTCATCCATTATAGAATAGTCATAGGTGTCATGGTCATACATTATCCTGATTAAAACTTCCTGAGTATTCAGATGTCTAATAATGTCAAAAGCTTCTAATCTTCTAACCAATTGAATCGAGACTTGAACCGCATCTACTGACATATTGTGTTCAATGGATTGTATTGGATATGAAATATATTGATCAAAAAAGTTGTCTTTAGGGAGTTGAACACTATACATATTTAGCACGATCCATTTTTCCCTATCTATCCAGCCTTTAATATTATTATTGTCGATGATGTTGGAAAATAAAAATTTAATTTCAATGCCGGTTTCAGTATCTTTAACAATCAAATTAGAAATACTAGGCTGATCACCGTTAGAAAAAGAAAAAAATATAATTGGTAGTATAAGCTTAAATAAAGCTGATTTTATTAGTACCCATTTTGGCATTTTTAAATAGTAGAATCTGGTTCTGCCGAAAACAGTTTGAATCTTATTCGCTGTGTTCTTCCTGAGCTAACATAAATATCTTGATAGTCAGGAATAGGAATAACAAACTGTGGAGCCGGGCCATAAGGGTTTACCATTTTAACTCTGTGCCATCCAGGTCTGACTGGGAGCCGACCAGGTATAGGAGTTTTTCCTAAGTAGTTTCCATCAATATATACATCAGCACCATCAAGGTTACTCTCAACTTTGATATAAGACTCTCCGGTTGCTCTTTCAGGGAGATTAAGATTGAGTTTTGGTTCGCTTGATATTTTTCTTCTTTTTATTGAAGATGATTGAGTGAAGTCTCTTTGCTTTTTTCTTGAATATTTTTTTCTTGGCATCATTTGATAGGCTTTCTCAGGCGCAGCATATTTACCAGTCCTTTTCAATTCATTTATTAGTCCATTTAATGTATATAACCCAACAATACCATCTATATTTTCTTCTGAATAGCCCATATCAGTTTGAAATTGAAGTACAGCATTTTCCGTAAGCTCACCAAAATTACCATCTAACCCATTATTATTATTTTCATTATCATTTAGCTTGTAGCCAAGAAGGATCAGAGCTTTTTGTAATTTTTTTACTTCGCTTGGTCTTAGTATTCCATAGTGAAGCATCCCGTGTTCCAGAATGTTATCTAGGTTTACTTTTTCAATTTGTTTAATAGTATAATTATCAGATATAGAGGTTTTATTTTTTCTCTTAAATGAGCCAGATAGAGCGGGGTCTGGTTTTTTTGTTTTTTTAACTATAAGTGGTTTAGGAGATTTTTCTTGAATTATATCTGGTAAGATTTTTGGTTGATTTTTTTCTTTTATATGTGATTCATCATCTCCGATTACATCTTGGGTTGAAAACCACTTATCATACCAGACAAAGTATTTTTCTGGACCATATTTATCACGTGCGTATACAA
>CAYFIF010000015.1:0-21984 GCA_964343085.1 uncultured bacterium
GTACTAGGAATGTATTAGATTCTGTAAATGAGATAGAATCTGTAAAACGGGTAGTGCTGACAAGTAGTTGTGCTGCTATTTATGGAGATGCTATTGATAGCCAGATGGCTCCTGATGGTGTATTTGATGAGACCATGTGGAACACGACTTCTTCGCCAAAGGTGAGCGAATATAGTTATTCCAAGACAATAGCAGAGAAAGAAGCTTGGAAAATCTGTGGTGAACAAAAAAGGTGGGACCTTGTAACAATAAATCCATCTTTTGTTGTAGGGCCAGCACTGAACCCAAAAGCTAACTTTGAAAGTAAAAAGCTTATACTTAAACTAGGTAATGGTGATCTTAGAATTGGAGCTCCGGATATAATAATGGCAATGGTTGATGTTAGAGATGTTGGCGAGGCACATATTAATGCAGGATTTAATCCACAAGCGAATGGGAGGTATATCCTATCATCTGAAAGTGTAGATTTTTTAAAAATTGGGGAGTATCTTAGGAAAAAATATGGAGATGGTTACCCTTTTCCATCTAGGAGGGCTCCAAAATTTTTTATTTGGCTAATTGCTCCATTTCTTGGCCTAAAACGAAGCTTTGTAAGTCGGAATATTGGGTATGCTGTTTTTTTCAACAATACCAGAAGCAAACAGGATTTATCTATTAATTATATACCAGTAAGAAAATCAGTTGTTGATTTTTTTCAGCAGTTTATTGATCAAAAACTTGTGTAGCAGATTTTTTTGAATGTGATTTCTTTTTGATGAAAAATTTAGTTTTTATTTTTGTTGTGGCTATAAATATATCGAATGCTCAGGATTCGAGTATTGTGGGTTATTTTAGAATGACAGAGGTGTCGTTTTGTATGGATGAGTGTTCAATGTATTATCTTGAGGATGAGTTTGGGACTATTGTTTCAAATATTTCCAACCAGAATAATATTCAATTCTTAGATCGGTATTTAAATAGATTTGTTCAGATAGAGGGAGAGTCCATCCAATGTGTGGAGTGTGAAGCAATTAATATTACATCGATCATATTTTCCCAAGATTGTCAGGTCCCAGTTTATTGTCCAATTGATCCATGTTTATATAGCAACTGTTATTCTAATAATTCAGCAGAATGTGTTGCAAATTATTGTGGCGGTTGTTATTCTGATTATTATAATAATATTGATGGTGAGTTGATTTATTGCGAGCCCCCGCCAGGGGTAGTGGATTTGACCGGAATTGATTTTGGAGATTGCGATATGGCTCTTGGTGTAGGTTGGGTAAATAATCGTTGTCAGCCAATATCCGGATGTGGCTGGGTAGCCGATAGCATTAATTATTTCGATGCATTTTTTACTACGGAGGAAGAGTGTTTAGACGCTTCTATGTTAGATACTGAAAAGACTGTTCCAAGTAAATATTATTTAGAGCAAAATTATCCAAACCCATTTAATCCAACTACAAAGATAGTATTTTTTTTACCAAAAGAGTCATTTGTTGATATCAGAGTTTATAATATGTTGGGCCGTATTATAAATCATTTAGTATATGATGTAAAAAATTCAGGTTCTCATTCAATTATATGGGATGGGACTAATGATCAAGGAAAATTGGTTTCACCAGGGATATACTTTTACAGGTTTTATGGAAGTGATTTTATCCAGACAAGGAAAATGATTTTATTAAACTAATAACAGCAGACGTCATTTTGAGAAAAATTTAATACTTAAAGTGCTTTATTTTTTCTCCTTCATCTTCAATTTTTGTCATTGCTTCTATGCCCATATCTAAATGGATATCCACATACTTTTTGGTGACATCTTTATCTGTTTCTTCTGTTTTTATGCCTTCTGGTATCATTGGTGTATCACTGACTAATAGTAGAGCACCTCTGTTGATTTCATTTGAGAACCCAGTAATAAAAATTGTTGCAGTTTCCATATCTATACCCATAACCCTTACTTTGCGAAGGTATTTTTTAAATTTTTCATCATGCTCCCAAACTCTTCTATTAGTTGAATATATAACACCCGTTCGATATTCTATATTACGCTCAACTAATAATTCAGAGACATATTTATGAAGCTTAAAGGAGGGCATCGCAGGTACTTCTTTTGGGAAATAATCATCACTTGTACCTTCACCTCTTATGGCGGCAGTTGGTAAAATAAAATGTCCAATCTCAGTGGTTTTTTTTAGTCCCCCGCATTTTCCCAAGAATAGGACACCCTTGGGTTTTATACAGGATAAGAGATCCATAATTGTACCTGCATTAGAGCTACCAATGCCAAAATTTATTATGCCTAGGCCTTCTTTATTAATTGATGATGTCATAGGACCACCGATTCCATTAATTTTCACATCAAATTTTTTTGAAAATTTTTCAACATAATTTTGAAAATTTGTTAATAAAATCCAGTCTCCATATTTATCCGGGCTAGTACCAGTATATCTTTTTAGCCAGTCAAAGGCGATTGCTTCTTTTTTCTTCATATTTTTTTACCCTTCGTATTAGAATTAAATCGGTTTGATAAAATCAGATTGTATTTTAAATATGATAAGTTCAATTAATTTGGTAAATCTTCAATTGACTCTAGTTCTAGCAAGCTGGAGGCAATTAGATCAATAAAGACACTAATCTCTTTTAATAAATTCATTAGGTCCGAATAAAATTGGTTCTGAGTGACTGAATCTTTTGGAGAGCTAATTCTTTTTATATTTTCAATTCTGTACTTTTCTTCGATCGCTCGATATTTTTGGCTTTTTGCAATTATTTTTTCAATTTTTCGTCTCTCATATTTTTCGAAAAATCGACCCAACCTTTTAATCTGTTTTAACATTTTACTATGAAAATTGATTAATTCATTTTGATTAACATCAGATAGTTCGTTTATATTCTGTTTTTTCAGTTCAATTAAATTATTAAATCGGAGATTGATTCCATTGTTAATTAGATTAATATAATTAATAACAGTAACCAAAGTGAATATTTCGCGTGATTGGGTGTTATTAAGATCTTGATTGTTTATTTTTATTAAATAAGCTGAGATAGCATTATTAAGGTAGTCAATCTTATCTAATCTAATTTGTATACCTTCATCTAATTCTTGGTCTGAGTTTTCTATATCGTGTTTTATTTCTTTGGAAACAAAAAGCAGTACCAAAGAGCCAATAACTCTTTCCAATAAGCCTAGTACACCTCGTATTTCTGCTTGTGCATTGCTAATTGCGACTGCTGGATTATCAAAAACATTTTCATCGAGGTTTAATACCTCAGGCTTTTCTATATTTCTTGATTTATCTTTATCTGGGAAATACTTTAAAATTAATTCTGCAATTATCGATGTAAACGGAATAAAAACAACGGTAGCGAAAATATTAAAAACTGTATGTGCATTCGCTATTTGGCGAGGAATGTTATCGGATGTTTTTGCCATCCAAGAAGAGAATGTTGGGATCCAAAAACAAAATAATAAGACACCGGTAACATTAAAAAGTACATGAGCTATGGCGATTCGTTTTGCCTCTCTTGATGCATTTAATCCTGCTAGAAGAGCAGTTACGCAGGTTCCAACATTTGCTCCAAAAATAAGTGGAATACCGGCCTCTAGTGTAATTGAACCACCACTTGCAAGAGTTATAACAATACCAGTCGTTGCGCTACTGCTTTGAATTAAGGCTGTAAAAATGGCTCCTGCCAATATTCCCATAAATGGATTTTCAAAGCTCACTAAAATACTATTAAACGTTTGATTCGCCCTTAGTGGTTTCATAGTGTCAGACATTACTTTCATTCCATAAAACAGAAGCCCAAAACCTAAAATTACAAAACCTATATTTTTGGATGATTCCTTCTTTGAAAAAAGAGACATTAACGCCCCGATAGCAATTAGAGCTAGCGCGTAATCCGTAATCTTAAACGCTACTATTTGCGCGGTAACGGTGCTACCTATATTTGACCCTAGTATTACTCCAAGACCTTGTGCAAAAGTTAAAAGTCCTGAATTGACAAAACTAACAAGCATGACAGTAGTAGCGCTACTACTTTGAATGACCATTGTAACGAACGCACCCACGCTAACAGCTAGAAATCGATTTGAAGTTAGTTTTTCAAGTATAGATCTCATTTTATTACCTGCGGTCAACTTCATACCATCGCTCATCATTTCCATGCCATAGAGAAACATCCCAAGACCTCCAAAAAGGCTTGTTGTAAGCAGAAACCAGGATATGCTTTTATTATTAATTGAAGGGAAGCCAAATAGAATTGATGGAATAATAAAAATACTTAAAAAAGAAAAAAGGAAATTATGTTTCACCTCGGATAGACCTTATTTTAAAAATTGATGATTAGACTACAGTTTACAAAAAAAATGATTACTCAACTAATTTTTTATTATTCCATTTTTTTGATTAAATATTAGTGACTTAATTTCCTGTTTGTAAATAATGGAGATTAGATCTAAGTGAGTAAAAATATTAAAAGTGTTATTACCTGTGACCTTGATGGTAAAGTTGAAACCTTTAGCGATGGTGCGGCAGACCTTTTTGGATACTCCTCAGGTGAAGTAGTTGGCAAAATGAGGGTTAGTGATTTTAGTGATGGACAGGTAGTGCTAGGCCATGTTATAAATTGGCTAGATGAATCTGTCAAAAAAGGGAAGTGGGAAGGCGAGACGGTCTTCATACGTAAAGATGGTAGTGAATTTCCAGCTCGGATAAAAATAACTCCAACAAAAGATAAGGATGGTAATCATATCGGATATTGTGGAATAACAACTCCTCTAGGCGATAAGACACCAGATGAAGTAAGACCTAAAATAGATCTAATGACTCAAATATTCACATGGGTAGTCATCATGCGTCTCCCATTTCTTTCGGCCACGATCATGCCAATTCTCGTTGGCGCAGCCGTTGCAAAATTCATGGGGTATTCTGTCGATTGGTTATGGTTGGGCCTTACCTTGTTAGGTGGTTCTTTTCTGCACATTGGGACAAATACATCTAATGATTATTTTGACCACCTGAGTGGAACAGATGATTTAAACTATAATTACAGTAACAAGGGGCTTAATGGCGGAAGTAGAGGCATACAGATGGGGCTTATTTCACCTGAAGGTGTTCGAAACTTGACAATTGTTGTGTTTGGTCTAAGCGTATTGGTGGGTATCCCATTGATTCAAAAAGCAGGTATGCCTGTTCTATGGTTGGGTTTGATTGGCTTTTTATCAGGCTTATTCTATACAGCGCCTCCCTTTAGGTTTGCATCGCGAAAAGGTTTGGGTGAGTTATTGATAGGTTTAAACTTTGGCCCATTGATGGTTGCCGGAAGCACATTGATTCAAACTGGACAACTTCTACCCGAGGCCTTTTTAGCAGGGATTCCCTTGGGTCTTTTAATTGCTGCTGTTGTATATATAAATGAATTTCCAGATCATGATAGTGATAAGGCGACAGGTAAGAATACGCTTATAGTTGTGTTTGGGCCAGAAAAGGCGAGAGTAGGGTATGTTGCGTTAGTATCAGGAGCTTTCTTAAGTATAGTGCTTTTGGTACTCAATGGTACTTTCCCATCATTGATCTTGATGACATTCTTGGCTTCATATTTTGGTTTTACATCTATCCAAACATTGTATAAGTATTATAATAATAGGCTTCTTGAACCAGCAAACTGGGGTACCATCATCATGCATAGCGCTACAGGGCTATTACTTTTTATCGGGCTTTGGATGGGAGCACCTTCAATATAGTATTAGCTTGGCTTTAGTTTTTTTAGAAAAAGCCCCATTAGTGGGGCTTTTTACTTGGATAAAATTAAATTTTTTTGTAATATACTTACGAGTAACTTACGAGTAATTAATTTATAAAGGTTTGTAATGAAATATTTAGTAAAAAAACATAATAAGGAAAAAATTTCCGTAACAGTAATCCGGGCCATCACTAGGTTAAACGATTACAAAAATCAAAAGACACATAGATCAATTATTTGGAATAATAAATCTATTAACTATTGATCTATTATCTGATGAACAAAGCACTATCCCTGAAACAAAAAAAATTCCTGGATTTTATAAATCGATCAACTTTAGTACATGGATATCCTCCATCTTATGAGGAAATCATGATAAGCTTGGGATTTGAATCATTGGGGACGGTTAACTGGTATGTAAAGACCCTAGAAGAACAGGGTCACTTATCCCGTATAAAAGGGCCCAATGGCAAGCGGGCGCTCACCTTAACCCAAAAGGAGTACGCCACTACTACAACAGCCTGTTTGCCATTGTTGGGCCTAATTGCAGCAGGGGAACCGATCGAAGCTTTAGAGAATGCTGAGACAATTGATATTCCACCTTCTTTGTATCATCCTGATAACTATATTTTAAAAGTTAAGGGTGATTCAATGATTGAAGAACAGATACGTGATGGTGATTTTATTGTTATCAGGAAATCAGAAACAGCTAGATCGGGTGAGATTGTGGTTGCCCTTGTTAATGGTGAAGCAACGTTAAAATGCTATATTCCTAAGACTGATCACGTTGAATTGCACCCGCGAAATCAAAACTTTCCTATTATTCAAGTTAAATCAGATGATGATTTTCGTATCAATGGTGTGCTTCTTTATTCCTTTCGGAATTATATAAACTAGGAACATTTATGCAAGCCTTGGACGTTTTTTATATACGTCTCAATGGCCTAGAAATTCAGGCTGAGAGGATTCTTGATCCAAGTTTAAAAAAACGTCCAGTAGTTATCATGTCTTCATCTGATTCTAGGGGGACTATTGTTGCTTTATCTAAAGAGGCAGAAGATGATGGGATATTTTATGGGATGAAAGTTTCAATGGCAAAAAAAATAAGTCGTTGTACCCGATTTTTGCCATATAATTGGTCTCTTTACTCAAGAGTAAACCAATATATACTGCAAACTATTTCTGATTTCACACCAACCATTGAGCAGAATGGATTTGACGGGTTTTATTTGGATATGAAGGGAGTTGATATTTTACGTGGTCATATAGATAACTCAGGATTATCTATTTTTCAGTGTATCCAAGATAAAACATGTATCATCAGTAGTGTAGGTATTAGTGTAAACAAGCTAATTAGTCGGATTATTACATCAGTAGTTCCCGAAAAAGTATATAACATTGAAGGTGGATTAGAAGCACAGTTTCTAGCACCCCTTGAGCCAGTTATTTTGCCTATTATGAAAGAAAAAAATGTTTACAAAATAATAAAATTTTTAATAATCAAATGCGTTATTGATATACAAAAAATGGCAAATAAAACAGCAGACTTTAAATTGTTATTTAATAAGCATGCTAAGCAGTTATCTGATGAATGCATGGGAGTAGATATGTCTGTTGTAAAACCAATTGTAATGAAAGATAATATTATGTACCAAACTATAATTCCAGAGGATACAAATGACGAACAAATCTTACATACAATTATTAAGGATTTAGCTGAGAAGGTTGGCTTTACATTACGTAAAAGAAAACAAATCGCTCAAAAAATAAGAATACATATTTATTATAGTGATGGATATCAATGTAGCCGTATTGGGAAGTTGATTTTTGTAGATGACAAATCAATATTTGTTTTATTAAGAATTCTTTTTTTAAGTGCGAATAAGCGACGTAATCAGATTCGTTCTGTATTGGTAGATGCATACAAACTATCAATGCTAACGATTCAAAAAAAATTATTCTTTAATAACAAAGATATGAATATTTCTGAGGTTAAAGATAAGATTAGACAAAAATACGGTTTACGCAGTCTACAAACTCTTGATGTTTTACAAATTTTGGGGAGAGTATAATGTACGTGCATCTTAATACGCATTCGATTTATTCAGCAATGCGAGGGCTATTGTCTATTGAAGATTTGATTACATTGGCTAAAAATAGAGCCATGGATACATTGGCATTGACTGATATAAATGGCATATGGGGTTTTATAAAATTTGTTCAGTGCTGTAAACAGGCAGATATTTTCCCGATTGCAGGAGTCAATTTATTTACCAGCGTTGATGAGGCAGTTATACTCGTTGAAAACCAATACGGCTACGAAAATCTTTGTCGTTTAATATCCAGTATACATAAGCAACCAGATGAAGATTTGATAACTTACTTAGATTCAAATACCGATGGCCTTTTTTTTCTTTCACACAAACCACATACACTTTATACCTTAAAACAAATAATCCCAGACACTCATCTTTTTATAGAACTTTGTCCTGGCCTTCAAGAGCAAAAAGTTCATGCCATGGCCAAAAAATTAGATCTTGAGATTATAGCCACAGGGAACGTGTATCTACGTAATCCAAAAGATCACAGCGCACATGTTATATTGAGAGCTATTGATAATAATACTACGCTTAAAAAACTAGATCCAAAAGAGGTTATAACAGACCAGAGTTGGTTCCGTAGTGAAAAAGAGATGTTAAAATTATTTCCAAACAGTTTGAGCGCTATTAGGAATAGTCGCTATCTAGCAGAGCGTTGCAAAAAAGAATGGTCATTTATTAATACAGTTTTTCCTGGTCTTTCATTGCAGGATTCATATAAATATAATCAGATACTTAAGAATAAAGTTTATAATGGTGCTAAAAAGCGATATAAAACTTTAACAAATGTTATAATAGAACGCATTGAATATGAACTGAATCTAATTAATCAAAAAAGATTTGCCTCCTATTTTTTAATTGTTGAAGATATTATATCGCAGACACCAGCGACAATTGGTCGAGGATCAGCAGCAGCGTCTGTAGTTAGTTATTGCCTGTTTATTACCCAAGTTGACCCTATTCGTTATATGCTACAGTTTGAGCGTTTTATTCATCCTGAAAGGGAGGATATGCCTGATATTGATGTGGATTTTCCTTGGGATGAGCGTGACGGTATTTTGAATTATGTTTTTGATAAATATGGTATAAATAGGACTGCGATGGTCTCTAACCATGTTTTTTTAAAATCTAAATCTGCAATTAGAGAGGTCGGTAAAGTTTATGGTCTCTCCAATCAACAGATTAATAGTATAACAAAACGTATTCGTTGGAATTCAGACAGTTCTAATTTGGGGAATTTAATCGAAAGCAATTTTCAATTCTCTGATTTTGATTCTAATAATGAACTAATGAATGTGGTAAAAGATAGCGATAAGATTATAGGCGTTTTACGTCATTTATCGGTTCATCCAGGCGGCGTCATTATTACGCCCGATCAAATTTATAAATATGTACCAGTTTTAAAAGCACCCAAAGGAGTACAGATTGTTCAATGGGAAAAAAATCAGGTGGAAAATTCAGGGCTTTTAAAGATTGATCTTTTAGGGAATCGTAGCTTATCAGTAGTCCGTGATACAATACGACAAATTAATCTTAATTATGGTAAATCAGCTTCTGATAGCAAGTACTTAAACTATCACCAAATTCAACCAACTGATGATGAAAAAACTAAGCGATTACTACAATCGGGTAAAACCATTGGCATATTTTATATTGAGAGCCCCGCAGCGCGTCAGCTCCTAGCTAAGGCACGATTAGTAGATTTTGAACATATAATCATTTATTCTTCTATAATTCGGCCGGCTGCAAATCATTATATTAATATCATGTTAGAAAGAATACATGGAAAGACCTGGGTGAAAATTCACCCGGATCTTAGTTTCTTAGATGAGAGTTATGGTATTATGGTCTATGAAGAGCAAGTATCTAATGCTGCAATGGTTATGGCTGGATTCTCCTATTCAAAGGCAGAAATATTCAGAAAAGTTATCAGTCGAAATTGTGAAGATTGTTCAATATCCTTTTGGAAAAATAAATTTATAGTTAGTGCAATGGATAGAGGCTATGATCTAAATGTAATTAAAAAAGTATGGAACATGATCTCATCTTTTGTAGGCTTTTCTTTTTGCAAACCACACTCTGCTTCATATGCCATGTTATCATTTACTTGTGCATATCTTAAAGCCCATTTTAATGCAGAATTTCTTGCATCCGTTATTTCTAATAGAGGAGGTTATTATTCTTCCTATGCTTATATGAGTGAGGCGCGCCGTTTAGGAATACAAATTCTAGAGCCAGATATAAACCATAGTTATTATCATTGGAAAGGCTGGAAAAATAAGATTCGGATGGGTTTTATGAGTATAAAAAATTTACGATATAAGATAGTAGATCGTATTATAAATGAAAGAAAAGAAGAAGATTATTTTTCATTAGAAAATTTTTTAAAAAGAATTAAAATAGATTTATCAGATGCCATATCTTTGGCTAACGCAGGTTGTTTTAAAAATATTGAACCGAACATGAGCCACCAAGAGGTAGCCTATTATATTGTAGGTTTTTGTGTCCAGAATAATAAGGATATTTTTTTGAGCTCATGCCCTATCAATAATAAGTTAACTGATCAAGATAGGTATAGGCTAGAGTTAGAGATATTTGGGTATCCAATATCTTTTCATCCATTATCTAGGTACAGACCACTACTTAGTAAACATATAAAATACGCTAAGGATATCTCAAAATTTTCTGGTTACTCAGTCTATCTTGTTGGGCTCTATATAACGCATAAAGAAATTTTAACGAATACAAATGGGCCAATGAATTTTCTTACCTTAGAGGATGAGTCTGATATATATGAATGTATAATCTTCCCAAAAATTTTTAAAAAATATAGTGAGGTACTGTATTGGGAAAAATTGTTCATTATTAAAGGTGTTGTGGAACAAAAATTTGGAGTTTATACAATAAAAATTGAGAACCTGGCAAGCCTACAACAATGGGTTCGTGAACGTTATAAGACGGTTTATTAAAAAATAATAATTTTATATTTTAATACGTTGGAGATCAAACAAATGGTTATTATATGGTTCAAAAGAATTGTCATCTCCGGGAATATGAACAAGAGCATAAAGATAATCAGAGTCAGTGTCTAATATTAGGCCACGTTTAGTTAGGTTCCCTGCAGATAGATAATATTTTTTTTCTAATTTTGTTTCATGATCAAATTCAATAATAAACACACCTATTTCATCAGCGTCTTGAGGAGCTATAAATATTCTATTTCCATCCTTAGATACAGAAGTAGCGAGACCGGCAGACTTGGTTAGATATTTACCAGCAAATGTCATGTTTGAAGCGTTGTATGAGTATACGTGTTGCACACCAGAGTCTTCATCCTTATTGCTGATACATAAAAAAATAGAATTACTAATTGGTTCATACATGCAATGGTTTATACTCCCTATAAAACCATAAGGGTCTGAAATATTTTGATCTTGAGCAAAACCATTTCCGTCCCAATTATATTTTTTAATTGATGAGGTAGTAGCAACATAAAGGATATCATTATCTCTATCAATTGCGAGTTCTCCATTAAGTACGGATTGAGATTTTACAGTACCATCGTTGATATTTAATGAAATACAAGAAGGATCAGTATTGGATGATACTATGATAGTAGAATCATTTATAAAAATGAGATCATTAACATTCATGAGAGGTATAGGAAGAGAATTAACGACCGTGAATGATTCTACATTTAATATTTTAATTTTTGATTCACCTTCAAGGGCAATCGCAATCTCTGATCCTTGGGAGTTTAAATCCATTGCAGAAGGATGAGATCCAATTATAATTTGATCTTCAATCTTCATTGAATTTTCAGATTTAATTTTTAAGACTTTATTATTACTGTAGTCTGCTAAAAAAATTAGATTACCATCTTTATTTATTAAAATATCAGAGAAGGAGCTACCAAGTTCTAAAACTTCAAAATCGGTGTATTCAAAAAATATCTGTGGTTTATCTTCATCAACATAAAGTGAGCATGAAAAAAATAGTATTAATGAAGGAATTATTAGAGAAAAGACCTGCCTCATTGTATAAACCTATAAAGAGACCCAAATTGAAAAAGGATGGGAGATATTAGCTGGCTTTCGTTCATATTATGAAGCAATGGTATTTGAACTGTCATTTCAAGGTCGAATTGTTCTGTTAACTTAATTCCTAATTTTCCTGCAGAATAAAAACTCTGGCCACCCCGGTCTCTGGTTATTTTACCATACTCGTAATAATCTCTGGTTGTAAGTAAATGGCTAAATTGTAAGCCACCATAAAAAATATAATTTTCAAGGTAATCTATATTAATAAGAGAGTGCAATTCATTTCCGTAGCGATATCCATAAATATTTTCTGATCCGCTAATCCGACTAAAAGTCCCAGCTGAAAATAAAAGGTTACCAAAGTGCTTATTAAAATAAAAAGAAAATACAGGATCTATACTCCCAGTTCCTACTTGAAGATTATCAGAAATTCTTTCTCCATAAACATCAGTAGCATTTATTTTACCATTACTAAGTTTTAGACCAATTCCGAATATCATAGGGAGGTTCCCCGAAAAGAAGCTTTTGTGGTATCTGGTTTGAAGTATTACATCACCTAGACCATAGGATTCTCTAAAGTATTTACCTCCACTATATTGATTAGGGTTTTGGCCTCTAAATAACACTTTTTCATTGAGTATGTATCTAAATGGGAAAAAAGCAGTCACACTTAAATTATCAGTAATTCCGTAATTTGTGATTAAGGTGAGACTACTATTAAAAGTTCTTTCTTTATTATAGTTTGGTATGGCTTTTTCACCATACACCGCTCTGTCTAATTGTTCATGTTCGTAGGAAAAACCAATAGAAATTTGGCCTGTAATAGCATCTGAATATTTTAATAAACTTCCACCTGGAAGAAGTGGCCTTCTTCAGCTAATACCGCCTTGGGCGTATCCATTGTTTAACTGAAAACAAACGAATATTGAAATAAAAGGAAGGTATTTCATTAAATGTTTTTTTTACCAATTAAAATTGACATAATACTTAATATTCTGACTAAATAATGATACAAAATGAAAATTACTTAGAGTTATTACAAAAATTCAAAAAAAAATGAAAAAAAATAAAATAACTGTATTTTGTTTACTTACGGTATTTATTAAAGAAATTTTAACCGGAGAAGTATTGTTTACAGATATTACATCTTCATCAGGGATTTCTTTCTCTGGAATGTCAGAGGGTGTATGTGTATTTGATTTTAATAATGATAATCTTGATGATATTTTATTTACAACCCGGAGTGGCAGCAGCGTTCATCTATATAAAAATGAAGGTAATATGGTTTTTTCTGATGTGTCTTTTGAGTCAAATATTGGTATGATGATGGAAGGTAGAACTGCAGTTGCAGGAGACTATGATAACGATGGCGATCTTGATGTTTTTATTGGGGCATCTCTTGGGCCAAGTATTTTTTTTAAGAATAATGGTGATGGTACATTTCAAGATATTACTACTTTAGTCGGTATTACTGTTGAGGATCAAGTAAGGGGCTGTGCCTGGGCTGATTATAATAATGATGGTTATCTAGATTTGTATGTAGGGCTTTTATATCCTCCAAATAAATTATTTAAAAATAATGGTGATGGAACTTTTTTTGAGGTTGCACAAAATATTGGTGCAGCAGGACCTCTAGCTGCAGGAATCATCATGGGTCTAGGTTTTATTGATTATGATCGTGACGGTGATCAAGATTTATTTATTACCCAGGATAATAATAATGGGAATATTTTATTAAAAAATGATGGTAGTTTTTTTTCAGATGTTTCGGCGATCTCCAACACAAATTTGGAGGTAATGGGAATGGGCGTTGCATTTGGAGATATTAACCGAGATGGACTATTCGATTTCTATACAACCAATCTATATGAAAACTCATTGCTGTTGAATTCTGAAAATGGGGTCTTTTATGATATTAGTGAATCATCAGGCGCTGAGGATATTCCTGGAAGTATGGGTTGGGGAACATTTTTTTTTGATGCAAACAATGATGGATGGGTTGATATATATAATAATAATGAAACATCTTTTGGTGGTATTTATAATTCTTTAATGATTAATCAAGGCGATTCAACCTTTATTATGCTGGAACAAGAATCTGGAGCAATCCTAAACAATAATGGCTATGGATCTGCATTTAGTGATTTTGATCAGGATGGTGATTTAGATATTATACTTGTGGGTCATTCGTCAAGTGTAGGATCTGTTAATTTGTTGAGAAATGATTCTGATCAAAAGAATTGGATTATTTTTTCTTTGAGACAAATTGATCAAAATTTATTTGCTATTGGATCAACAATAGAGCTGTACCATCAAGAAGTTAGTCAATCAAATTTTGTTTCAGCAGGCAATGGATACTGTAGTCAGAATACACTCGATGTTCATTTTGGATTGTCAAATATTACTTCACTTGATTCTGTTGTAGTTTTTTGGCCTGATGGATATCGAGAAATGTTTCTAGAATCTGAGATAAATAGGAAAAATTTTTTATTACGTGGAACGGGCGAAGCGACATTTTCTTTGAGTTTAAAAAAGCCAGCAATTGAGAGCTTTTCATTTAATAATATTTATCCAAATCCATTTAATGATCACACTATGATTGATATTTTATCAAATAATTACGGCTTAATTAGATTAAATATTTATGATATCCAAGGCAGGCTAGTAAAAACAATTTTGCATGATAATACCAAAAAAAATACCAATAAAATTAGACTAAGCCTACCAGGAATATCTTCCGGGAATTATATTATCAATATTTTGAGTAAAAATAACTCAGTATCAAGAATAGTAACTTTTTTAAAATAATACTATGATTGATCTTTTAAATAGATACTAAAACGCTTAAACTAATCTATCTTGTTTAAAAAAAGAAAAAATGTATTTAACCTTTTACTTGTTTGGTATTTGATAGTGTCTCTTATTTACCCAGATGATAATGATTTTTGGGCTCAAGCTTTTAGGCTTGCTCACGAGTCAAGAGTTTCTCACTTTAATGCCTTAAAAATTAAAGATGGCTCTATTGTAATGTTAGGAGATAGCATAACTGCTGGCTGCAATTGGTCAGAATTGTTTGATGATTGGAGATTCGTTAATAGAGGCATTGGAGGTGATATAACAGCAGGAGTGTTAAAACGTTTAGAATTTTTAAAAAGTTGTAATCCATCATCAGTTTTTTTGATGATTGGCACCAATAATCTTGGACAAGAAGATGACCCTGATCAAATAATAAAAGAATATAAATCTATAGTAGAAAAAATCAGGGACTATGCTCCAGAAACAAAGGTATTTATTCAGTCGGTCCTACCCATTAACTCAAATAAGTTTATGTTTCCCAGGCCAAGATATAACAATAAAAAAATAAAATATTTAAATTCCCTAATAAAGAATCTTGAACAAAACAAAGTTCGTTACATAGATTTGTTTGATCATTTTACTGATGAGGATGGTAGTCTCAGTGATAAATATTCAAATGATGGTTTACACCTAAATGGGCTAGGTTATGAAAAGTGGAAAGAAGTTTTGGTTACTCATAATATCATTTAACTAGGGTAGTTTTCAGTTAAAAAAGGAGTACTAGTATGATTTATAATGTTTTAATGAAAAGTTTCGGTATTTATTTAATATTTTTCTTTCTAACTGGGTGCCTAATAGAAGATGTTGAACAGCCGTCAGAGATTGATGCCGGGGCAGTATTTACTTCTATTTTAAATATATCTGCAATCGCTGAGGAGGTTACTAATCCGCACCATGGGGTGATTGGTGTACTTCATCCAGTCGGTTGGGAATTTGAATCAGGCACCTTTGAATCAACAGATCCAGAAACTCCAACAGGAAATATAATTTTAGATCCTTATAATGGAAAAAAATGGATATGTACTGAGGAACAGTTTTTAGAAGACAGTCTTGATTTCAGTACTTGTGCTGATATTGATACTGTGATTGGTATAAATGATGGAATGATGTGGACATTTTTAATGTCAGATGTTGGAGATTATTATGGAGCAGATGCTATGCATGAAGTAACCCTGAATTTTAATACTGAAAGCAGCGTGAGTGGTGAATACCCGATTGGATACATTACAACAGTTAATACATGGGGCATGCTTGACTTCCTAAATTCTGAAGAAAACGCTGATGATCCTAATATGACAGATACATCAATGAATCATATACTTAACGTAGTTGGTGGGAGTGTTGGTCTTGATAATAATATCTTTCTTCCTAAGAGTTATTATTTAAGTCAAAATTATCCTAACCCATTTAATCCAGAGTCTGTCATTCAATTTTATATTTCAAATTCTGAGTTTGCCAGAATCGCGATATACGATTTAAAAGGAAGGATGGTTAAGCTAATAAAAAATGAATTTTTAGACAAAGGGCAATATGACTTGAATATTAATGCTGGAGATCTTAATAGTGGGGTGTATTATTACCAACTAAAAACTAAAAGCTTTATTGATACAAAGAAAATGACCATTCTTAAGTAAAATATTTTCGAGGTTGTTTCAAGAAATGGGAAAAGTGATTGAAATAAGCTCAGTATCAAAGTATTTTGATGAAAAATGTGTCCTTGATCAATTTTCATTGTCTGTAAATAAAGGTGAATTTATTGTAATTCTTGGGCCTTCTGGTTGTGGAAAATCTACTCTCTTAAGAATAATTTGTGGGTTAGAGGTGCCTGATTCAGGAATTATAAAAATTGATGGAGAAAACATTTCATCCTTACAGCCAAAGGATAGAAACATTGCATTGGTATTTCAGAATTACGCCCTTTATCCACACAAGACTGTTTATCAGAATCTTTCCTTAAGCTTACAACTTCAAAAAGTTGATAAAACGATTATTGAAAAAAAGGTAAAAAAAGTATCAGAAAAATTAGGGATTGATAAATTGTTGGCTAGAAAGCCGGGCTCTCTTTCAGGAGGAGAAATGCAAAGAGTAGCAGTTGGCAGGGCTTTAATTAAAAATCCGGTATTATTTTTATTAGATGAGCCATTATCTAATCTAGATGCTAATCTTAGAGTGAAACTTAGAGAAGAATTAAGAATTCTTCATAAAGAATTGAAATCAACCATGATTTATGTAACACATGACCAAACTGAGGCTATGTCACTTGGTGATAAAATTGTAATAATTAATGATGGAATTATACAACAAATCGGAACACCTCAAGAAATTTTTAACAAACCAAAAAATATATTTGTTGCAGAATTTATGGGATATCCTAAAATGAATATTTTAAAAGCAAAAAACTCTAATGGCCATCTCAAATTGGGCAGATTTGAGATCCCTTTTAAATCGGGGTTTGACCTACCTGAGGAGGATTATAAAATAGGTATAAGACCATCTGATGTTACTTTATCTGATAAGGGGACCAAAATTGAAGTTGAGTCTTATGATTATCAGGGCTCATCTTGGATAATAAATGCTGATTTGGAGGGGCAAAAATTTTGTATAGAAGTTAAAAATTTGCCATTAGTCAAGGATACTATAAGTATTACTCTCCCTTTAGAAAAAATTTTGTTCTTTAATAAAGAAAGCGGATGCCTAATCACCTAAAAATATTTCTGTTTATAATTTTAGCTTCAGATATTATTTCTGGTTCAAGCGATTTTGGAAAACTAAGAGGAAGAATCACTACTAAAGAGACAGGTGAACCATTAGCGGGTGCAAATGTTTCAATCCTAGAAACACACTTAGGAACAGTATCTGATGCTGATGGATACTACACTGTACTGGGTATTCCATCAGGAAAATATAGTGTAAAGTTTGATTATATAGGCAGGACTTCACAAACAATTAAAGAAGTTGTTATTGAAACCTCTTTATCCACATTGCTTGAAGTTAAAATGTCTGAATCTGTTCTAGCGGGAGATATTGTGGTAGTATCAGGGAAAAGAAAAATTATCCAACCTGATGTTACTTCAAGCACGATTTATTTGGGTATGGAAGAAATGGACAAGCTACCAGTTACCGAAATTCGAGATGCCATGATGTTGCAGGCCGGTGTATTTTTTGACCCTATCCCTGTATTATCATCAGAGGGGCGAGGTCATGCAGGCGAGTCAGGTACAGGTGAACAAAGGTACACAATAAGGGGAGGTGATCAAGAAGAGATTATGTGGATGATTGATGGGGCGAGGACACAATCTTTAACAATCAATGCTCGCGATGCTGGTGGTTCATTCATGAATATAAATTCTCTTGCAATCAAAGAGGTTCAGATTTTATCTGGAGGGTTCACGGCCGAATATGGTAATGCACAGGCGGGGGTTGTAAATGTAATAATGAAAGAGGGTGAAGATAAGATTAATGGAGGCTTGCAAATCAGTTACTCTCCAGCAGGGCAAAGACACTTTGGTAATTACTTGTATGATCCTAATACCCAAAAAGAGTATAAAGATCATATGGTTGGATTATTTTTTGATGATTCCTTATTTACATATTATCAAGATACGGCGTATCTATTTTTTGATTCAACCACGTCTCATTTTATAGATACAAAATATCGACCAGACTATAATGGTGATATTGATAGCATATATTACGGAGAACCCTATCTTGATCCTTATTGGATGAGCGATTATAGATCTGCGCAAATCTCTGACTATAGAAAAATACCAGACTATAATATGATAGCCACAATTGGAGGACCAATACCAATATTAAATAAAGATTGGAGTTTCCAATTATCAGGTCAATTAAAGCAACAAGCATATTCGCTTCCACAGCCAAGAGATAGTAGAAATTGGAGTAACATTAATCTTTCATTATCTGTGCCAATTAATCCAAATATTAAACTAAAAATATTTGGAATGTACTCTAATGAGAAACACGGGTTTATAGGTAATAGTGATTGGTTATTAAGCGCAAAATATTATAGAGGATATGGTAGTGTTATGGATAATTCTGCTCGGTTTTTGAATTTCAACCTTACCCACAGCGTCAAGAAAAATTTTTTCTATAATATAAAATTAAGTCATTACTCTTATTTATTTCATCAGAAGCCTAGCACATATACAAATACTACATCTCCAGGTATTGACTACGCATTAACCCTGTGGGGTTTCATGAGATATCCTGAATTCCCCAATGAACCATTTGATAAATATAGTACAACATACAAGACGAAAGAAAGGTCAGGTGATATTTCAGCTAGTTCTAATTTTAACTGGCAGCTTAATTATCAGCTTAATCTAAAGTTTGGTTTTGAGTACAATCACAATGTGATAAACTCATTTTATGACTACAGATTTACGGCACTATCACTAAATGAAGATGAGTTTCAAGATAGAAATCTTCATGAAAAAATTAATCCAAAACAGTTTGCTTCATATATTCAAGGAAAAATGGAATTTGAAAGTATGATTTTGAATCTTGGATTTCGCTATGATTATTTTGATCCTAATTTTAAATGGTTTGATACCTTTCGGACTTACAATCTAGCTATAAATACAAATTTTGATGAAACATTAGATCCTGATGGTGACCAGATAGATTCTAACGGGAATGTAAAATATGGATTTGAGAACGTTTTGCTTCAATCAAGATCTCCTTTACCAGCAAACAACATGTTCAGTCCAAGAATTGGAGTTTCTTTTCCTATAACTGAAAATACTGTATTACACTATAATTACGGACATTTTTATCAAATGCCTCCTATTAGTAGAATGCGCTATTTTAAATATTTTAGGCCGACGCCTCTTTTAGAAAAAATCATTGAAGAAAATACCTTAGCCGAGCAGGAAGGTCGAGAAGCCAATCATATACCAAGCGTAGGTAGCGATCACGAAAGGGTCATTTTCTTAAATGTGGATCCGCTACCACCTCAAAAAACTATAATGGTGGAGATTGGCGTGAAGCACAATTTTAGAGATCGGTTATTTTTAAATCTAGTAGCATATCATAGGGATATTTATGAGCAAAGTGAAAATGTGATAGGTCTCTTTGATAAAAGTTACTATGGCTGGGATCCGTTTACCAAAAGCCAAAGTAATGCCATTACAGATACACCCCTGCACGGGGACTATGGAGACTCACGAGGTCTAGAGTTTGAGTTAAAAACTATATTTTCTAAAAGAATGAATATTAATATAAACTACAGTTTTTCCAAAGTAATGCAAGGCAGAGCCTCTCCTCACAAAGTCACTTACGATTCTACTGGGGTACCTTCTTTTGATTGGTATGATGAATATGTTGGTTCAGGTTATAAATCCTTAATGATAGAGAGGCAGTTTAGTAGGCCACATATACTTAAGCTAGGTATCAACTACAATACATCTAAAAAATCTGTAGCACCTATGGGTATGGGTAATATTAATATAAGTCTAATGTATAGATATGTATCTGGTCAAACATTTACCTATCGAGATATAGATGATACACCAACCACCTATGATAATCATCGATACCCAGGTCTTCACTTTACTGATCTAAAATTAGAAAAAAAAATAAATACTAATAGATTCGGGAACATGAAGTTTTTTGTATTAGTCAATAATTTGTTTAATAGAAAAAATATTAAATCAATGGGAGACACGTCATATAATCCTAATGTTATAGAACAATTTGTTGATTCAGGGAAACCGACTTTAACTGATGTTGCGGGTCATGATATGAGTTGGTCCATTTGGTATGCTCCTAGGAAATTGGAAATTGGTTTTCTTTATGATTGGTAAATATTTTTTTATTGTGCTAATCCTATATGAGATAGTCTATGGTCAAATCAGAATTCCTGAGTTTGAGCTGCATGATAGAGGAGAGCTCTGGGACACAATGAATGATGATGGTACCCACGGAGCATATCCACAGCCACTTGGTGATTTTAAACCCAGTATGGATTGGCCTGCAGGGCCACATGAGTTTAATAGTCCATTTGACCAAAGGTCATATTTATATAAGGCGGGTGTTTGGACCGGCGGAAAAATTAATGGGGAGGTATTTCTATCTAAAAATGGACCATTCGAAATAGATAATGGGGACTATTTCCCATTAGAAAAAACAACAAATTATATCGAGTCTGTAGATTACAGACACGATGAGGCAGAGCAAACTATTACTGCCAATTGGATAACCTCAAAAAATATTGAGATAAAAAGAATCTCTAGGAGTTGGAGTTTCAAAGGGTTCAATGATTTTATTATTTTTGATTATGAGATAAAAAACTTGAATCAAGAGCAGATCAATGATTTCTATTTTGGAAGTGTATTTCTTTTAAGACCAAGTTCTCAAGATTTTAACAGTCATGCAGGGTGGAATGATAACATATCGAGAGCTGATGATGTTGTCGGTATTGATCTCGAACAAAAAATGATTTATGCCCATGATGGGACAGGTTCTTACGACTTTAATGCTGGAGTTGGTAACTGGAGAGATGGCGAATTATTAACACATGGGTTTGCTGGATTT
The DNA here is from genome assembly GCA_964343085.1 of uncultured bacterium. Taxonomy (GTDB): domain Bacteria; phylum Fidelibacterota; class Marinisomatia; order Marinisomatales; family UBA1611; genus CAZLPW01. Next base: position 21,281 of record CAYFIF010000015.1, read on the forward strand.
GCGGCTATAGATGCATCCAATTCGGATGATGGAGTAGACCAACCTGCCGTACTATATTTATCTAATTATATTATTAACAGAGCTAATTTTGAATTATCAACTCGGACCCAACAGTCTTTGTATAGCATACTATCAGGGCAAGATAGTTCCCTCATATCATCTACTGGTGATACTATTGATCCTATTGGAATAATGTCTTTCGGCCCTTATACTATAAATAGTCAGGGAAGTATTTCTATTTCTATCGTTGAAGCTGTTAACGGTTTGGTCTATGATGATGTAATTAATTTAGATAATAGTCAGATGAATACTATCCAGGATCGCTATATCAATGAAGGTTTAGATTCTCTAATTAATAGTATACAACGAGCAAAAGATTTATTTCATTCTGAATTTATTCTACCATTTTATCCTCCTCCATCTCCTCCGAAAATCGAATTATTAGCTTCGCCTTCAAACCAATCAATATCAATTCTGTGGGACCCTATTGAGACACAGTGGATTAATCCACTGACAGGTCGAAAAAATTTAGAAAAATTTATTGTTTACAGGAGTAATGCAAATTACATAGGTCCATATGATGTGATTAAAAATAGGATTCGAGTTCATAAAATATTTGATCAGAATGCATATTTTAATGAACAGGAAAATAGATGGGAGTATATAGATAGAAATATTTCACTGGGTGTTTCTTATTATCATTC
>CAYFIF010000016.1:0-21852 GCA_964343085.1 uncultured bacterium
TGAACTCTCAGTACACTTTCTTGATCACGATGGAGAAGAGATTGAGCATGAGGAAGAAGAGGGTGACCATGAAGATGGATTAGAAGTTTCTGGTTCTAATCAAAGCATCGCAATTGTAGAGGTAGAAGAACATGAAGAAGAAGGTGATGACCATGACCATGACCATGATGAAGAACATGGAATGGGAATACACGTTATTGGTGTATCCTCAGGCACTACAGGATTCACGCTGAAACTAATGCACGAAGGACATGCAGATTACACCTCTGTAAACGATGTACCCGTAACGGTTAATTAAACAAACTCGTTTACTTTATGCATCCTGGGGCTTTAACATCTCCAGGATGCATTCACTAAAGGCTTTATGCTACACATTTTTATGTATGCCTTAGAGGCAATCACTTTTAGGGTACTCTTTTATTCTTTTATTTTATTGATACCAATCCGCGCAGAAATGAGTGGAAGTATAACAGGTATCATACTCCAGCCTGATGGTAAAACTCCAATACAAGGTGCTGATATTTATTTGAGCCGATTTGAAACAGGAACCGTGTCTCAGGCTAACGGTCGATTCAGGCTTGATAATTTACCGTATACTGAATTATCCTTAAAAATTTCTATTATAGGGTTTAAAGATGTAAATAAGTTATTTGAACTTGACAGACCTAATTATGACTTAGGTAAGATTTTGATGATAAGAGACACGCTCAAGGTTGATCAAATAATTGTTGATTCACATCTTGAACTTCAGCCTAGAGATTATACTTCAGCCATTTATATTGCTGGAGAAGAGTATAACAAAAATCTTAAATCATCTTTGGCATTAACCATTGAGGAAGAGACTGGCTTAGCTGTGAGATCTATGGGTCAGGGGGTCACCCAGCCAGTTCTGAGAGGGTATTCAGGAGATAGATTCTTATTAACAGAAAATGGAGTAACAACTGGAGACCTATCCCATACTTCTATTGACCATACTATTAGTATGGATATGGCATCATTTAATAAAATAAGAATCATTCGAGGGCCTGAGGCCTTACTATACGGCTCTAACACCATTGGGGGTGTGATTGATGTAAGCAGACAGATTAACGAGGGCTCAAAATTTAAAAACCCCAGTATCCAATCAATCTTTGGTACTGAAACCTCAAATTCAGGTAGGTTCGGCAATATTGTTTATTATCTACCAGTAGGCACTCAAAACCAATTCCGATTTTCAGTGCTTCAACGTAATGCAAATAATCAAATGACTCCAACTGGCCCACTAAAAAATACGGCTCTCTCAAATCGTGAATTAGTGGGTAGTTATTCTTATTTTGGGCAAAAATTTCGCGCTACTATTTCATATGAAAAACTCAATATGTTATACGGTATTCCTGGAAGCCCAGAAGGCCATATAGATGGAGTAGACATTAATTTAAATAAAAACACTCAAAAATTTCATTTCCACAAGGAGATATCTTTATTGGGATTTAAAACCTTTGATATTGATCAGCGCTTCATCAACTATGACCATACTGAAAGTGAAAAAGGAAGCGCTAACCCATCAGTTATTTTAGAACAACAATTATTTTCATTGCAAAATATACTTAGAGGCCAAGGGTTGCATATTGGGTCGCTATTTCAGCACCGTGATTTTCGACCAAGCGGATTTTATTGGACGCCACACACCAAAGAATTAAATATAGCTGTGTTTGGTTTACTCGAAAAAAAAATAAATAATTTCTTTTTCCAAATTTCATCACGGGCTGAATATCAATCGATTATTCCAGACCTGTTTCATGGGGTTTCAAATATTGACATAAGCCAAGTTGTGGAACGAAACTTTTCCCTGATTTCCACAGGAATAACTGTTTATCGAAACTGGGACTATTGGGAATTATCATTCGGAACAATGTTCACAGGTAGAGCTCCAGGTATCGAAGATTTATTTTCAGATGGACCACATCTAGGTGTATATGCCTATGAAATCGGAGAACCCCTTCTAAAAAAAGAAAATACAACTGGCTTTGAAATATCTTTAAAGCGCGATACAGATAAAAGTAAAATACGACTTACTGGATATCAAAACTTTAGTCCAAATTACCATTTAAGCAGACCATTAGGGGTTTGTGAAGAAGAATTCATACTTGGGGAAAGTCACCCATGTGCAGGTGCTGATTTCATTGAATGGGGAGCAGGGTCAAGCGGTTGGCTCTATAAATATAAACTATCCGGCATCAGAACCGCGATTTATGGATTTGAATCAGAGTTAAAGTACAGATTATTAGATTCTGTTAATTTATTTGGGAAAGTTTCAATAGTTAGAGGAGAAAACTTATCTAATGCAACTCCTTTAGAATATATACCCCCAGATAAATATTTCTTATCAACAGAATTAGATTTAAATCCAATTTCAATTTTATTAACATTAAAAAAAGTTTCAGATCAAGATAGGTTAGGCGAGTTTGAGGCTAGAACTGATGGATACTTTGTTGCTAATATGAGTCTTACATATGTTGTTAACAAAATTAATGTAAAACATAAAATTATTTTTGGATTAGATAATGTTTTTAATCAAGAATACTATAATCACCTATCAAGCGTTAAAGAAATAATGCCAGAAAAAGGAAGAAGTCTTAGGATACTATATCGAATATTTTTATAACTATTTTTTGTTATTATAAATCTATTTCATAAAAATCATTTTTCTTGATTTTTTATAATCTTTTGTCTCAATGGTATAAATATACATTCCGGATGATACTCTTTGACCTAGACTATTAGTCCCATCCCAGTATGTAGACCAATACCCTGTAGTTTTTTCTTCATTTACTAGAGTCTTAACTCTCTGACCAGATATATCAAATACATTTATTTTCACTTTAGTTTTTTTTGGAATTTCATATTTTATATTAGTTATTGGATTAAATGGGTTGGGATAGTTATTGCTCAATGCAAATTTCTGAGGAAATAATCCATCTTCTTTTTTATCGAGCATACCATAATGAAATAAAATATTATATCGCTGCTCTCCAATAATAGGATACGCCCCAACAACCCCATCAAATGAGGAGGTGAAAATTCCTTTTTCTTCAGTTATTAAATCTGATTCATGTATTTCATTCATACTCACCTCGACTCCTGTTAAATTGTCCAGAATACTAAAAGTAATATGTTCAGGTAAGTTTTGATCATTGAATAAAAGACTTACCTGATTATCGTATGTAATGAAATTATCTAATGTATCCATCTCCAAGGAAAGAATATCAAATGGTACGCTAATTATTCCATCATATTCGAAAGGGAGGTTGTTTATTTTAAGAGGTACTTGATCGATGATGGTCATTGCAGCAATTCTTGGTGAAGGCTCAAGAGGTAGTAATTTTGCGGCATCAGCGATATCTATATTTATACTGCCCTCAGAAGAAAAAGTGAAAAATACTTTTTCTGTTTGCATCTCAGAAAATATAATAATATCTAAGCTAGCGTTAGATTCTTCATTTGAAACCCGGCCTAAAAAAGTCCCCGCGCTTGTTGCGATGTCAGCCGCTTGTATGGTAAAACTTCCGGTACCCCCGCTTGCCTGAACCCAAAAACCTTGAAAAGCAGGTATTAAACCGCCGGTTAAATCACCAGAGGATCCATTATATGTCTTCCAATCAGAGGTTGCATCATCCCATATTGAAACAATTGAGGATAGATTTGTTTTAGTTATATCATCCCAGTCAATAGTTTTAGTATATGGATTCCCTGCTAAATAATAACTGTTTTGAGGGATTCCTGTGATGGAAACATTCCCAGTGTTATGAGAACCGGAAACATACAAGTCTACTGGCAAATCACTATCACCATCATAGTCAATATCGTCAAACACATAAACCAAAAAACCTTGGCCTGCTGTTAAAGTTTGTGAAGATATGTTTGAAACAGCAGTCCAGCTTTGATTTGACAAATTTAAAAGCCAAACATTTGCGGTTCCATCTGTTACATCTCCACCTGTCATCCCTTGAATCCAAAGTTCATTTAAGAGATCACTTAAGATAGTCCCCGAGACAGGGCTACTCATCATCCTATATCCAGAATTTCCACTAATGCTAACCTGGTGAATTGGTATCCAACTGCTACCGAATGTGGTATTTACATTCCAATCGTGTCCTGCAGTCCAATCTGTGTTGCCATCTTCATAAGCTCCAATATCAGGTGCGCTACCATTATTTGTATACTGATCAGTAATACCAGAGACAACAACCCCAGCATCTATCAGTGGCGAACTTGTTGCAGGAGAAAAATCATTGTTTGATGTATCTGTTAAAATACTATTCAATGTTACACTTTCATTGTAACCATTCCAGTTGTTGGTATAGGTTCCAAAAGTAATTGCTACATTATTTGATCTGTGGTTAGCAATTTTATCCGCGGCATTATTTCTTACAATGGTGGATGAATGATCACCACTATCGATCTGTAAAACAATAATATCATTTTTACTCCCTGAGTTCAAAACAGTGTTGTTATATATTTTGTGATTATCACCCTTGACCATTATACCACCACTTTCACAGTTCCAGGCAACATTATGGTGCATTGTTCCATTTGTACCATCAGCAGTGCCACTATGATCGAATCGGGCTCCATATTTTTCTGTATCATGAAGCCAGTTATAACGACAAATAGCACCGTCTTGCTCGGCCTCAGTAAATTGAATCATAGATCCGTCGCTCTGTAAATGGCCCGTGTCATAGATATTATTATATTCGACCAAGCCGGAGTTTCCGATTTTTACAGTAGCAGATGCACCTGTTTTATGAATTGTGTTCTTTCTAAATACATTATTACTTCCATTCATGCGGATCGTCAACATAATACTGCTATTATCTGCAACTGAATAATCAATATTATTAAAATAACAATTATCAACTGTATCCGTACCTCCCCACATCTCAAGGACGGTACCATCTGTATTCCTAAAGGCACTATTTCTTACTGCACACCTTGTGCTTGTTGATGCAAATTTGGTCATTTCTGGTTCGGTGTCCACCGTCCTTAGCATACGCTTAGAACAACTCGGATACATAAAGTTGCAGCCATAGACAAGGCAGTTATCTCCACCTGAAAAATATACTGTGGTCCCAAAAAACTCTAAATTTTTAATTTGTATATAATCAGATCCTGTTATGGTAAATGCATATGACTGAACTTTTCCCCTAATATTCAACCTGTTTGGGTTTGCATTGTTTTCTGGATAATAATACAAGGAATCTGCATTCTGATAAGTATCATACCACCACTCACCAGCTTGATCCAAAAACTCATATCTCCCTTCAAGATAATAATAATGATGTTTTGTTTTCCAACTTGGAACAGTGGCATAAGTAAATGTATTTCCTGTGTGACTTGTAACCAGTCTTGACCAAGTTCTAAACGACCCTAGGTTTAAAATAGCAATGGCTTGCTTGTTTGATTCATCAAGATCAAAACCTGCAGCATTCAAATCAATCGTAACTCCAGCTGAATTAGTAAATGGGTCATCAATAATTGTTCCGTTTGAGTATGCATTTTCATCATCATCTATTGTTCCTATAGCCCAGTAGTTTTCATTATCCCAAATGGTATTGTCACTAAATTTAGCATTTGGCCACCTGGCCATGACCTGCTCCTCCCAGTCCAAGAACAATTGCCAAATATCGGAAGTTAGCTTAGTCCTCCAAATATTTGAACTCCCAACCTGAACCCAGCTGGATGTGATTGGGATGGTACCATCGATTATAACACGTTCGTTATTATAATTAGTAAAAACAATAGGCGAACCTGATGATCCATCAAGATTATTTATGGTTATAGTCTCATGATATCTTCCCTGCCTGATATAACAATTATCACCCGCAGACATTACAGAAGCAGCTTTACCAATGGTTTTAAATGGTGTGTTTATAGAGGTACCATTATTACTATCATTACCATAGGAAGTTGCGACATAATAGTTTGTTGCTAAAAGAGATGTTCCAAACAACTTTATTAATAAGCCAACAAATAATACTTTCATCAATTAGTGTAAAACATTTTATAAATCTTGCAAATAATCAGATAGAATTAACATATCAAATATATCTACATATGAATCAAGATTAATATCTAAGCTATTCACAGAAGCATCTCCATTTAATACAAATACTAAAAGCATGGTAAAATCAGAATTATTAATAATCCCATCTCCATTGAGATCAAATGATGGTAAGTTAGAGCATTCTAGGGTGGTCAGAAATTGAGATGCATTATCGGGAGAAACTAATAGGGAGTCGCAGTATGTTAAATCATTCAAAAAATGATATTTGACCCAGTAAAGAGCTTTTTCTTGAACAATACCCGAAGGAAACTCTGCAGAAGAGTGACTACCATTTTGGATTTCATATAAGATTTTCAGGGTAGTCTCCGGAGTGTTTTCATAAATGTCTTGTCCTAACAAACCATCGTAATCAGGTAGCTCATTAATTTCATTTTCTCCAGCTATGATAAATGTTGGTATCATATGATTTAAAAATTCTGGAACTAGACAAATACAATAATCATAACTAGCACATATATCACAGTCTTCAATTAATATAGTTGGATTCAGAGATATTGCCCCCACAATAAATTCATCAATACTAGAATCTTCAAATGTTAAAGCTATTTGCGAAGCTCCTCCGCCCATTGAATAACCAGAAACAATAAACTTATTTGTGTCAATTAATCCAAAAACAGGAGATCCGTTTCTTTCATTCTCTTGTTTGATAGTCTCAATCGCATCTAACAAACCCTCTGCTCTTTGATAATGAGAATCATTAATTTCATCGATTGGTCCAATTATCATTGATAGAAAACCATGTGAAGCATAAAACTCTGCCCAAGGTGACATTGTAGAACTGCCACCTCCGAACCCAGGAGTTAAAATTACGCTCCCGCTAATATATTCACTTTCTGTTGGATAAAATAGAATACCATCTTGATAATAATATCCCACTCTTATACCATCTGATTCAGTTAAAAAAGAATATTCATATGGCCCATAATCAGTTTCTCCTCCTCCTCCAATCTCAGAACACGTTCCCGTTTCATTGTTCCACTCACAATAATCTGACCATTGAATACACTCTGAATAATTAAGATCTGAGCACTCAGCATATAGATAGCCCTTAAAAAAAATTACCAACATTATATATATTTGTTTTCTCATATCATTTTTTATAAAAAACAGAATTCGACCTTCCATTTAATTCTTATTAGAAGTTTTAGGACTAAATTTGAAGAGCGCTTGGAACTGCTTAAACTATAAAAACAGATTCATTTTTTATCTGTTTTAACCAATAAAATTACTTTTTAATGAATGAAAAAAAAAACCTGACTTCAAAATCTGAATTAGAATTCATAAAAACAATCCATAATATTATTATAGACTATTTGAGTGAAAAAAATAATAGAATGGTTCGCTCCTTAAAAACAATGGATAGTCTCAGATCTAACATTGATTTCTCGATTAATGATCCAAATGATCATCAAAGCATAAAAATATTAATAGATCAATATTTAGAATCAGCTGTAAATACAGCAAGCCCACATTTTTACAATCAACTTTTCTCTGGTTTTTCGACTATGGGATACATAGGTGAAATAATCTCCGCTATCACAAATAGTTCGATGTACACCTATGAAATGAGCCCTATGGCAACTCTTATAGAGAAAGAATTAATTAAAAAAATGTCTACTATAATTGGCTACAAAGATGGTTTTGGAACTTTTGTTACAGGAGGAAGCAATGCAAACCTAATTGCAATGTTAGCTGCGAGAGATAAAACGAATTCTAAATCAAAAAAAGGTGGACTGTTTAATAATAAAACTTTATGTGCTTTTGTATCTGAAGAAGCTCACTACTCCTTTATGAAAGCCGGCTATCAATTAGGAATCGGGACAGACCAAATCATACAAATCCAATGTGACTCAAAAGGTCATATGGATACTGATGCATTGTTGCATCATATTGAGAGAACCATATCACAAGGGAAAACACCTTTTTTTGTAGGAGCTACAGCAGGAACAACTGTTAGAGGTGCTTTTGACCCTGTGATGAAAATAAATGAAATATGTAAAAATTTTAATCTTTGGTTCCACATTGATGGTTCGTGGGGTGGATCCGTGATGCTATCAAAGAAACACAGGAATCTTATTAGAGGGTGTGAAAATTCAGACTCATTCACTTGGTGTGCCCATAAAATGATGGGCCTGCCACTTATTTGTTCAGTCATTTTAATGAAAAATAAAAATATCCTTGAAAAGATTAACAACGTTCCTGGAACTGATTATCTATTTCATGGGGATGATCATGACGGAATGGATCTTGGAATATACTCTCTCCAATGTGGAAGACGAGTCGATTCAATTAAACTTTGGCTGGCATGGAAATATTATGGTGATACCGGATATGAAAATAGAATAGATAAACTTTTTTTTCTTGCAAAATATGCTGAGGCTATAATAAAAAAGTCTGATTTATTTAAGCTGGTTTCCCCTGTTGAATCTTTAAACATTTGTTTCCAGATACAAACCAAAGACCTTAACAAATCTATGTGGAATCACCTAACAAAGGAGGCACGTGAAAGACTTGTAAGCCAGGGGGAAATAATGGTTAACTACGCTATGATTAAAAAACGATGCTGTATTCGCTTAATTATTGTCAATTTTGATTTACAAGAATCCCACCTGGATATATTTTTTGAATCTCTTGAGAGTATATCAAAAAAAATAATTGAAGAAATAAAAGCCACCTAAAACTTGATAGGCAAAAAAAATTCTGTTGTTTTCCTTTTTATAAATGGGCCACACCATGTATACCATCTTATCCTACCTGCACTAAAATATGCTTCCATAAATAACGATACAAAAACAATTATAATATCAGGAAATCCGACAAATACAAAAATAATAAATGAAGCTAAAATTTTGACCGGGATCACCAATTTTAAGCTAATAGATATTCCGGTCCCCTTTCGTTATAAGTTTAAGAATTACAAAAACAAATTATACCCACCTGTCTATACCAGAATAAAAAAAATTGTTAATATATTAAATGAGGCATCTGCGATAATTTCAACTAGCCATGAAATACCAACATACTTAGATAATTATAAAATAAAAAATTCAAACCTGTTTTATCTTTACCATGGAACAGGGACCCGGGGTTATGGTTTTGAAGAAAAGTTAAAAGATTTTGATTATATATTTACACCCGGTAAATATCATAGTGAACGTTTAAAAAAAACATTATCACTAAATAAGGAACAGATAATTATTGTTGGGATGCCGAAGCTTGATTGGTTAAAACTAAAAAAAATAAAAAAAACCAGTCTATTTAATAACGATGCTCCTGTTTTTTACTACAATCCTCACTGGGATATGAAGCTCTCTAGCTATTTGAAATGGGAAAAAACAATTCTAAACTTTTTCTTAACTAATAATCAGTATAATCTAATTTTTTCTCCTCACCCTCTTACAAAACATCTATCAAAAAAAGGGAAATATAAAATAGAAACTGGATTAAAAAATTCGAACAATATAATTATTGACTACGGGAGTGAACAATGTATTGACGGAACATATTGCGCTTCGGCAGATGTTTATATAGGTGATGTTAGTAGCATGGTCACAGAATGGATATTACAAAGACCTCGCCCGTGCATTTTTATAAATGCTCATCAAATTAGTTGGGAAGAAAATGATGACTACTATATGTGGAAATTTGGCAGTGTTATAAGTGAGTTTAGTCTTTTAGAAGAAACAATAAAAAAAACGGTTCATAACAACCCATATGAAAAAATTCAAAAAAAGTTGAGATCAAAATTTGTCCATGAAAATATTAAATCCAGTTCACGCTTAATTGCTGAGTTTATTTTGAAAAAAATATGTTCTATGGAAAAATGAGTAAAAAAACAAAAATTTATTTTATTGGACGCAAACAAGGAATCGGCCTCAGGCGATATCGACTAAGCCATTTAGAAAATCGTAGACGGTATGAAACGGAAGGACTTATTGATGCCTCTAAAAAGATACAACAAATCCGATTAATTAAAAATGCTGATGTAATTTGGGTTCGGGTTAGACCAGAATTCACAACAGATAGACAGCGAGATAAAATTGAAACTCGTTTAAAAAGCCTAAGAAAAAAAATTCCAATTATAAATGATATATCGGTATTTGATAATTATGATTGCAAGGATACTACATTTGGCCTTTGGAAAAAGAATGGTATTAAATGCCCAAACTATTTGACTATCAAACCAAAAAAAGCTGAACAAAACCTAATTCAAACTTTAGATGAAATAAGCAGTTTTATTAAAAAATATAAAAAAATCTTTTTGCGCACAAACAATGAAACAGCTAGTCTCGGTATATTTACTTTGACATCAAAGTCAAATCAAAGTGAAATAAAAGAGTCTCTGCTTTCTCTAATTGAAAGGTGTAAAAAACACCAAGTCAAAAGAAAATCTACTAGAATCATTGCAGTGGAATTCATAGAACCTCAAAATAAAAATGGCAACCAAGACCTATACAGAGCTCATGTTTTATTTGGAAAGGTGATTTCCTTTTATGCAGTAACAAGTAAAAAAGCTGTCTTTCACAACATTGATATGACGATTGAGAACCTTGATAGATTTATAAAACTAAATGAAAAGTTTAAAAATAAAATAAATATTTTCGAACCTGAAATCATAAAAGCCACTGAAGCCCTCGGATGCAATCTAGGAGCAATCGAATTTTTTCTAGTTAATGATAAACCCATCTACATTGAACTAAACCCGATGTGGGGAGGACACGCTAGCAAATTTGGATTTGGAGATCAATCATTTCAAAGCTATTTACTAGATAACAGAGATAGCTTGGAAGCAAAAATTCCAAATATTTATTATTTCATGGATAGAAAATCTTACTATAAAAATTTATTTGAGTTTATTCATGAACATATTTCTCTCTCTACTGGCTCGTAGATAATATGTAGTCTTGGCCAGAAGCATGGCAATTAAAACAAGAAGCTTCTCTACCATTTTTACCCCCTAAGTCACCCCCGGGATTATAATTTGCCCAGAACCAATCATTATTATTGGGATCGTACCCCTCAATCTTTTTCATTATTGTAATTTTGCTTACATCCGAACCGTTAGAATCTGAGTAGCCCTCTTTTACAATTAAACTGCCGTTCGGCAATTGGCCTGAACTTGAAGAATCACTCAAAAAAGATTCTACTATTTCATTAATCCATACCTGTACATAACTACCATGGGCATTATTACTTGGTTGGATACCACTAAATTCAGATATTTGCCCCCAGGACTGGTAACCATTTATCTCATCCCATATCTCATTGGCCCTTTCCTGGTCTTCAGATAATTCGTCGCTTGAGCAAGCGTATATAAATAGACACATCAAAATAAAACCTTTTTTCATTTTGTTTTCTCCTTTATTCCAAGTAAAGAAATATAATTGATAATTATTAAAAATAAAAAAACCTGTTTTTTTATTTCACAAATTAGTTTTGTTATAGAATTAGTTTTTTTATTGATTAGTATTTTCAGTTAGATCTAATTCTTTTTTTTCCCAGTTATCTAAATTCTCTAAAATACCCTTTCTAAGTTTTTTGCTTTTCCCGCTGTGTTTATTTTCATAGGGACACATCAAACATTTATGACCACAACACTTTCCTTGTTTAATTAGAAATACTCTTGATAACATTTATTTTTTTCTGGACCAATCAAAAGCTAAACGGTTTTGATATTTATATCGTATATTTGGATTTATAATTACTTACTAACTAACAAAAAATTAAAGTAAATGATATATATTGATGAAGGCATATATATATTTGAAGAAAAGATTATTTACAAGCCTATTAGATCTTCTGGACCTGGTGGTCAAAAAGTAAATAAGGTGTCAACGGGGATACATCTTCATTACGATATATCCCAACACGCCTACCCTGATTGGTTCATTGATCGATTAAAAAAAGTATCCGGAAATTTATTGTCAAACTCTGGATTATTAATAATAAAAGCAACATCCTACCGCTCCCAAATAAAAAATAAAAAAGACGCACTCTTGCGAATGATTGGTATTTTCAAAAACTCTTCAATCTTGCAAAAGAAAAGAATTAAAACTAAACCATCATTAAAATCAAATCAAAAACGGATACAATCAAAAAAGAAACAGAGCCTGAAAAAACAAATGAGAAAACCACCAAATATTATGGACTAAAATCTGGAGCCAAAAAATTAACTGTGAAATTTTCTTTTATTATTTTTTAAAATTTTTTGTAAATATCTATAATGATAAAACTTGGAATTATTGGTACTGGAAGCGTGTCTCACTGGCATTTTCAAGAGTTTAGTAAAATCAAAGATGTTAGAGTTGTTGCCGCGTGTGATACAAATAAGAAAGTTTTAAAACAATTTTCAAAACAATATAAAATAAAGAAGACTTTTCTCTCTGTTGATGATTTGTTAGCTAACTCCGATGTCGATGCAATCATAAATACAACCCCAGATAAGTTTCATAAAGAAGTTGCAATTAAAGCTCTAAATAATGGGAAACATATTTTCTCAGAAAAACCATTAGCAGAAAATTATAAAGATGCTAGAGAAATGTATAGAGTAGCAAAAAGCACTGAACTTATAAATATGGTGAATTTCAGTTATAGGAATTCACCAGGTTTACAAAAAATGAATGAAATCATAAAATCAAGAAAACTAGGCAATATTAAACATGTTGAAGCATCATATTTTCAATCATGGTTAACGAGCGGCTATTGGGGAAACTGGAGAGAGAATCCTCTTTTTCTCTGGAGACTATCAACAAAACATGGTAGCACTGGTGTTCTAGGCGATCTAGGAGTACATCTATTTGATTTTGTGACATATCCAGCTGGAGAAATAAAAAAAATATTTTGCTATTTAAAAACTTATAAAGACAAGGGTCAAAGAGTGGGCGACTATATTCTAGATGCTAATGACTCCTTTTTATCAATAGTGAAATTTAAAAATGGTTCGACAGGAGTAATTTCTAGTACTCGGGTTGCTACAGGTTACAAAAACAAACTAAAACTAAAAATCTTTTGTGACAAAGGTGCACTAAGAATTCAATTTGATGACCCTATAAAAGAAGGTAATTCTTTTGACATAACAAAAAATATAGAATCCGAAGAAATGAGTTGGGAAAAAAGAAAGGCATCACCAACGCCAAACAATTTTGAGAGATTTATTAACTCCATTCAAACAGGAATTAATGAACAACCAGATTTTAAAAGAGGAGCAAAAATCCAAAAGATTTTGGACAGTTGTATCGAAAGCTCTAAAAAGAAAACCTGGATAAAAATTTGATTAATAAATTAGGCTATAACCTATAATTTTTATAATGGATAAAGAACTTCAAAAAATCATTGAGGAGCTCTGTAAAAATAAAGACTCTGATTATAAAGACTTTATCACAAATATTTTACTTAGCATGAACTCTGATAATAAATGGGATAAACTGAATAAGCTAAATGAATTGACTGAAAAATTAAAAGCGGATAGAAAGGATAGATCCAAAAGAAAATGAAAAACATTTTAATTGATTTTTATATGCGTAATAAAATTATTGAGCCTTAAGAATGATCTATTTTAGAATCGCTATTGGAGTAATACTAATTTGGTTTGTTTGGTATATTTTTATTTTTCTTAAGATAAACAAAAACCAAATATCAATAGTCTTAAAACGAGCAATTTATTTTTATTCAAATCCGATTATTAAACAAACGTTATTAGTTTCTACTCTTAAGTTCCTTTTCAAAATTATAAAAAAATATTTGTTTAAGTTTTAAGTCTATATTTTAATTAAAGGATTATATTACTATATAAATAATCTTTAACATTATCATAGTTTCCCTCAAATAATATGAGTTTTTTTCTTCTCTCTATCTGGTATTTATACATTGGGTCATAATAATGCACCAAAATTTTTTTTATCCATTGTTTATGGGACACAATCTTGTTTAATCCAAAGGCTTGATTCATATCTTTTTGGATTTCATCATGGCGATCATTTCCAATACGTTTTTTAATTTTTGCAAGGGAATTAGAAAGGGATAACAACAGTTTATCTGGCTCTACCTTTTTATTCAGTGGTTGTTTAATATATTCACAATAAATATTGTCTATTCTTTCTTCAAGTGGAATTTTTATTATAACTAGACTAGAACTTTGCATTTTTTTATACCAAGCTATCGGCAAATAATTTTTACCAATTATTCTGCTCTCGTCTTCAAGAACTATAGTATCTGATTTTTTATTTAAATAACAGATTGCCAATTTATTTTCAAAATTAACCTGAGAAGGCTGTGGTGTCCCAAAACTACCAAATGCTGAACCTCGATGATTCGCTATTTCTTCTATATTAATAGCCGTTTTTTGGTTTTTAATTAAACTCGTTTTTTTACTTCCTGTAAGTCCTCCTATAATTATCCATTTTTTTCCTTCAGAGGGAGCAAAGTCTAGTATTTTTATACAAGTATTTCTCATAGACTTATAACCACCCTTGACAACAGGTATTTTCAAACCTGATTCAAAAAGCCAGTTTTTTGCGATTTCAGATCTTTTTCCCCCTCTGAAACAAAAAAGATTTGCATCTGGATTTCTTTTAATGAAAGCAATCCAACTATTAACCCTCTTGGTTTTTATATCCCCAGCTACAATACGATGCCCGAGTTCTAATGCAGCTTTAGACCCATATTTTTTATAAGCTATCCCCACGGACTCGTACTCAGAATCTAATAATATTGGTAGATTCACACTTGCAGGGAGTGACCCTCTTTGGTATTCTTTTGGAGATCTAATATCAATGAATGGCGTTTGAGTTTTAAATAAGTTTATATGGGATTTGTCCACTAAAGTCCTATACAAAGTATATAATGTTAGAATGGAACATGTTCATTCTAGTTTAGGTTCAGCAGAAAGTTTGTTAGGTAAAAAACATCACCAATATTTATAATATTATTTCCATCAAAATCAGATGGGAATAATTGAAAATATGTAGGTGTTTGTTCACCCATTGAAAAATCAAGAATAATTAGTAAATCTGAGATCCCAACAATTGAATCTCGATCAACATCTCCAATTAAAAATGGATGCGAAGAAACAAACCAGTTATCAAATAAAACCTGAAGTGAGTCTAATGGCTCAATCCCCGGGTCAACGCTATTAACATTTAAATCTATATACAATGAATCTGGACTATCATCTTCTTTAGCCAATCTCAAAAATGATGATAGTGAAGATGTCTCAAATTGTAAACACCTAGAATCAGCTCCTGGAATATTTGCTCCCTGAATTGCTGCCATTAGCTTTACATAAAGTGGCCCATCAGTATTGATAAAATTAAGCTCCATATTTTCTATAATTTCCTGACCCAATAAAATATTCCCCTGTATAGCATAATTTGGCCCAATTAAATGATTTTTATAATTATAACAGCCCTCTCCTGTAAAAGCGGCACTACGAAAAACTGAGTCCAGGGTAATAATTCCATATTGCCTTATGGACGGATTATTTTGGACATCATTATTAATAAGCATATCAATTATTTCCTGTGCGGTATACCCATCCTCCATCCAATCGTGAGCATTATTTTGATTTGACTGATTCCAAAATGATTGTGTGTGAATAGCACCAACCCCGGGTAAAATATCACTTATTATAATAGCCCCATCAATACATGATGCCCCAGCACTACCCACCTCCATTGTGATAGTATCTACAGCAACAATTGAGAAAGTATCTTGGCAAAACACCTTTGTTGAGAAGATTAAGAATGTTGTATAACAAATTAAGTGTTTCATTATAAGTTAAAATAGGTTATTACATAATATACCAAAAGGAATCTAATACCATCTTATTATCTATATATAATATATTACTCCTTTCCCTATTTATTATTCCTAGCATGGATGAAAAATTACCAGATAATTATAATAAATATAGTAACATAGCCTATGGTTCAGACAAACAACAAGTTTTAGATATTTACACAACTGGTAAACCCGTTCCAACGATAGTTTACTACCATGGTGGAGCTTGGATACAAGGTTCTAAAAATGATTCAATTATAATAAATAAAGTATTGAAACCTTTTTTTAAAAAAGGATGGAATATTATTAATGTAGAATATAGGATAGGGCCAAGTACGGCTCCTCAAGCGGCTGAAGATGCTTTAACGGTAATGGATTGGATATCGATTAATTCTGATAAATATAAAATAAATATTGAAAATATTATTACAATGGGGCACTCATCTGGCGGTCATCTCGCTCTACTAGCAGGGCTTCATAGTTCAAAAATAAATAAAATAAATGTATCCGCAATTATAAATTATTTAGGAATAACAAATATAAAACAAACCGATATATTTCTTTCAGAAACAATGCCTGAACAGAACTATGTAAGGTATTGGGTAGGCAATAAAGAATCTATCGATAAAATATCAATCAACTATTCTCCAATCTATTTTATTTCAAATAATTCTCCAGCTGTAATATCAATACATGGGAAAAACGATCAAGTGGTGCCGTATGATCAAGCCCTTGAACTTCATAGTGCATTAGACGAAAAAAAAATAAATAATTTTTTACTTACTGTAGACTATGATTCTCACGGTTACTTAGAATATAAAATTCAGAATAAAGTAGAGTCTATCATCTTTGAATTTTTATTAAAATTAATGAAATACTAACTAGGAAAATTTCTATTTTTAATCTATAATTGCTGCTTGTTTTAACTGAGATTGATTCTCAATAACAAAAAGGAGTCCTAAATGAAAATAATATTAACAATCCTACTATCAATAACGACTGTTATGTTTGCTCAGGATAGACCCGAACTACCCGGTTGGGGAATTTATGCTGGCGGTGGTTCTATGGGTGTCTTGGCTGATGATATTGAGGGTGTTACCTGGGGTCGCGTTATTGCAGTTCCTGTAATAGGAATTAGTCGCGGATTATGGGCTGGCCCTGTTCCACTATCAGTTGGTGCTGGTTTAGGTCAGCGTGGCTATTCCCAAGAAGCAGATTTTTTCGGATATACGATGAAAACAGAATCAAAGTTTACTACCGTTGATCTGTGGGCTACAGTTCCGTATCCTGTTGGGCCTGTGCTTATTCAAGCTGGGCTAGTAGCTGGGATTAGTGTAGCTGGTACAGCAACTATGGAAATGGATGGGGAAAAAACAGAGTCCGATTTAAGTGAGACCCTTCCAGATCCTGATCTTGGACTTTTGGTTGGACTAGCAGTCCCAATTAATGATAATATTGGTGTTAATGTTGGTTACGCACATGGTATCACTAACCATGGCGATGATGATATGAAATGGGGTTTTAATGGAATTTTCGCTCTAGTAGGTTATAATTTCTAATTACATAGATTATTTCAGAAAAAAAGCCTCTGAAAGAGGCTTTTTTTTTGAAATAAATAAATAAATCTTATTAATATTATACACATAATTTTTAATTAAAATAGAAAGGAGGTGATCAGTTGTCTAATTCAAATAGTTTGCTGACCTCCAATGGAGCAGCGTTTTAATAAATACTGCTGCTGACTTTGAGAGGTCAGCTAAAACTAAACTCCGGTGTGTCTTTATTAAAAGGCACACCGGAATCATTTCTGTTAATTAAAAACATATACAGTTACTGGATACTCTAATAATTTCTTAATTATTTAATGGGGTTTTTCTTTTTATATTTTGAGAAGAAATATTAATAGAGGTCTTTATTATGAAAACTTACATACAGGGTTTCCTAACTGGGGGAGCATTAGTTTTTGCAATTATGGTATTAGCAGGCTCTAATTCTGGATACACAAACAATGATATAATAAGAAAGCTTGGATCAATAGAATTAGATATAGATTCAATTAAGCATCAGGTAAAATATATTAAAAATAATTGCATTTGATCTAATTTAATATATTAGACCTTGCTTATAATATAAAAACCACTTTAACTAAACATCTCAATTACCATAAAAACAAAGTGATAAAAAGTGTTTTTTATTGGAACTTTTTTTTTATTTATAAGTATATATATTTGGTTAAAGACCTACACATAAAAGGATGGTGGGTTGGTAGTCCAAATTACTCCCGTGTTTGGTTTTTTCTGAATTTTACCTCTCGCCATCCTATTTTATTTCAAATTGTTAGATAATGTTAAATATTTAACAAAAATATCGAGAATAAAGAACAAGAACTTTGGATATGCTCCGCCGACTTCTTTTCTCTATGAGCAATGCTTAAAAATGAGTGGTGGGCCCACAGGGACTCGAACCCCGAACCAACAGATTATGAGTCTGCTGCTCTAACCAATTGAGCTATGGGCCCTAAAATAGTTTAATCTATTTAGCGATAAGCTTGTTACTAATTGATCAAAAAGACACTTCGAATACAGGCTGAATCTTACAACTATGTGTTACCTGTTTCCATTATTAATTGATACATTTCCATGGTAGTATTGATCTTAATTATCAGGTTGCAAAGTGAAAAAAAAATTTGAGCAAAAAAATAATTTTAGGGTTTATGGTATAAACTCAGTTTTACCTTTATTAAAAAGTAATAAATACAGTATTAATCAAATTCTTATCAAAAAAGACAGCGCATCATATAAAAACAGGGAGTTAAAAAATTTAATAAATAAATTAAACCTGCGATGTAATTATATCCCAAAGTTAGAATTCCATAAATATTGTAAAACCAGTAGATCTCAAGGAATCATGGTCGATTTTTATGGTAATGTTATTTCAAAGACACTTCCAGATTATTCCAACAAAAATTCCGTTTGTTTACTTGCACTAGACCAAATAACAGACCCTCAAAATATTGGTCAAATAATTCGGACTTCAGAATGTGCAGGAATCAATGGAATTATATTTCCTAAGAATGCAAGTGCTCCTATAAACGATACTGTTCTTCAAGTAAGCCAAGGAGCATTTGTATCAATACCTTTGTTCGAGATTATTAACCTTCGAAGTACTATATCAAATCTTAAAAAACAAGGATTTTGGATAATAGGAGCGGAGAATAGTATAAATGCAAAAGATTGGGATAAAATTGATTATTCAGAAAAGGTTTTAATTATTGTAGGTAGCGAAGGTAAGGGAATTAGAAAAAAAGTTTTAGAATCATGTGATTTTTTTTCAACAATCCCTATGCAGGGAAATATTAATTCTTTAAATGTATCAGCCGCTACTTCTGCTATACTATTTGAAAGGCTACGACAAATAAATAGGAAAAAATAATGGCATCAACTCATGACTACAAAATTGACCCACGAAACAATGATATAAAAATATATATCAATGGAGAGTTTTATCATCGGTCAAAAGCATTCGTTTCCGTATTGGACAGTGGATTTCTTTTAGGTGATGGTGTGTGGGAAGGAATTCGGTTACATAATAACTATTTGGTACACCTAGATTCTCACTTGAACCGATTAATTAGTGGAGCAAAAGAAATTGGTATAAATATAGGATTAACTAAGAAAGAAATAAAAAAAGCAATTAGGAAAACACTATTAAAAAACAAAATGGAATCAAATGTCCATATCAGACTTATTGTTTCGAGAGGGATTAAAAAAACTCCCTACCAGCACCCTGGTTTTACAATTAGCGCACCAACAATTGTAATTATTCCAGAGTATAAAAAGGCTGATCCTAATATAAAAAAGAATGGTATAAGAATAGCTAAAGTAGAAACAAAACGAGATCACAGAGTACAAAACCCGCGTGTAAATTCTCTTAGCAAACATAATTGTATTGCAGCGTGTATTGAAGCCGATAAATTAGGTGTAGACGAAGGGCTGATGCTTGATCCTAACGATAATGTTTCTACCTGTAACTCAACAAATTTTTTCATTGTCAGAGATAAAGAGGTTTGGACTTCGATGGGAAAATATTGTTTGAATGGCGTCACCAGAGAATCTATAATCCGATTATGTAAGGAAAATAAGATCCCAGTTTTTGAGAAAAATTTTAAAATTAATAAAGTACATAGTTCCGATGAGGTATTTGTAACTGGTACCTTTGCAGGTGTAATACCTGTTGTAGAAGTTGATAACATAACTATAGGAAATGGATCTCGCGGTATTATTACAAAGAAACTTCAGAAATTTTATAAAACAGATATTGAAAAATTATCTATAGTTAAATGAGCCATCATGAAAAACGTATTGCCGTATGGTCAGGCCCACGTAATATTTCGACTGCATTAATGAGATCCTTTGAAAATAGGGAAGACACATCTGTATTGGATGAACCTTTTTATGCCCATTACCTTCACACTACAGGAATAAATCATCCTGGTAAAAATGAAATTCTTGAAACACAAAAAATTATATGGGATGAAATTGTGGATTACATTAAGGGACCAATTCCAAATAATAAACCAATTTGGTATCAAAAACATATGGCCCAACATAATACAGAAGGAAATGATTTATCATGGACAAAGTGTATGGATAATCTTTTCCTAATACGTGAACCAGAAGAAGTAATCGCAAGTTATTATAGTATCTTCCCAATTGATGATGATTTACTACTGGGTTTTAAACAGCAAAAAGAATTGTTTAAATACATTTTAGAAACCACGGGCAAAATATCACCGGTAATAAACTCAAGAACCATATTAACTAATCCGAAAAAAGCTTTAAAAAAATTATGTGGTTGTTTGGACATAAAATTTTCTGAGAAAATGCTAAAATGGCCACCAGGAACTCGAAAAAGTGATGGAATTTGGGCAAAGTATTGGTACAAAAATGTAATTAATTCCAGTGGCTTTAAAAAATATAAAAAAAAGGAAGTGACAATTACCTCAAAAATGCAGCCACTGGTAGATCGTTGTCGATCATCATATGAATATTTAAAACAATACCAAATATAATTTTGACTGTCTCAATTAACCAAAAATAAGCTTACCTAATTATATTTTGAGATAATGATTCATAGTATTCAACTAGTTTTTGAGTGTTCTCTATTTTATTTTTAGTTATTTGATATTCAATAACTTTGCCATTACTGAATTTATATCGGACTTTTGCCCCTGGTACCAGAACAGTCTTTAAGGTATTTAGTTGAAGGTCTGTTAATTGAAGATCTTTTTCTTCGTGAACTAAACCTCCCGGTCTATTATCACTTGCACTTTGTTTATTATTAAACATCCATTCTAATTTTTTTGTTTTAGTCTTCTGAATCGATATCTTTTCAAAAAATAATTGGTCTAAACCATTATAATTAAATACTATACGAGCCCATTTTGACTCTATATCTTTGACTACATATAGATAAAAATCATTCCCTTTACCAAAAGATAAAATTGATTTAGGGATTGCTGATTTATTAATTATTATAAAAACATCTTTCTCATGATCGTATTTTTGAACAATATTTTTGTACCCACTCACCCTAGTATAATCAAGAGACGATGGCGGCTTACAAAATAAAGCACCTAACAAAACATAAATTAAAAAATATATCCTAGTAATAATTGCATCCTTTTTCAAATAACAGCTATAATAAAAGTTAACCAAAATAATATTTAATTTTTCCTAAACAACTATTTATTATTATCATAATTTTTAACGTTCTAAGATCAATTAGAAGACCAAAAAAACTTGAATCATTAATAAAAACATCACTTGAAAATTATTATCTCAAAATTGCCAAAAACAAACTGGTGGGGTGATGGAACACCCGCGTATCCTGATAATCCAGCAATGAAAAGAGGCATAATCCCCAATCAAAAATTAGTCAAAACAGAACGCAGACAATTGATAAATACACTT
>CAYFIF010000017.1:0-20618 GCA_964343085.1 uncultured bacterium
CTTTTTAACCTCTTCATATAACTTTTCACCTTGAAATGTATTTGTCTGAAAAAAAGAGTTTGCCGATATTTCAAAAATCAGGCCACCTATTTTTTCTTCTATAAATGGATTACCATATACTAGCGTTTCAAACTCTCCATAAGCAACATCTGCTTTCCTAGTGTTTACATTATTTACCATAGATGAAATTTCAGGAACCTCTTTTAATAAAGCATCAACTAAAGGAGAGAGCTTATCTAGATCATCATATGCTGTCACAATGTTAACCATTAGCTGTTTCGTGTTAATACCAAATCGGAGCATTAAAAATCTTAAAAACCCAATATGAGTTTTGGAGTCATATGGTTTTAGCTCAGGGTTTTGAAGACACACATTTCGGGCTATAGATAATATCTTATTACCAATATCAGGTTGTATGTGACAATTGTGAATATCAAGTATTTTATCATATCTCCCAGTCATATGCAGCCCTAAGGCAAATGATCTATCTACACCCTCTGGCTCGCTCTCAAGTACCCACCTGTTAGGAGAAAAAGTAAATTCCATTTTATTTCTATAATTAAAAATAATATCTGATTTGATTATATCAGAAAGCTTAAAATCAGAAAAACCACCTAACCTTCGAAAAGCATCTTCAACCTGATTTGATTTTTCCAATACCTGCTTATTATAAGAAAGATTCTGAATCTTGCTGCATATGTAATAATGATTACATTTTACTTTTTCGGCAAACGGCGATTCTTCTAATACTTTGCATACATTCGCCTCTGCAAAACCTTTTCTTTTTCTATATATCTGGACCACAACTTTTTGTCCTGGGATAGCATTCTTAACAAAAATAACAAAATTGTGTTTCCTGGCTATACCCATCCCTCCATATGCAAGAGATTCTATATCAAGCTCTAACTCTTGACCTCTTTTAATTTGTTCTGTTGTACTCATCTATAATTTTCACGGAAGAACTGGTTCCAATCCTACTAGCTCCTGCTTTTACCATTTTATTAAAATCAGAATAAGTTTTTATACCACCACTTGCTTTGACACCCATTTTTTCACCGATGGCTTCTCTTATTATTTTTACATCATTTGCTGTGGCGCCACCATGAGAAAAACCTGTAGAGGTTTTTACAAAATTCGCTCCTGAATTTTCAGCTATTTGGCTGGCTATTAGTTTTTCTTCATCAGTTAAAAGGCAAGTTTCTATAATTACTTTAACACAATTCCCTTCAGCTGCTAAAACGACCTGACAAACTTCTTCTTCAACAATTTTATTATTCCCATCCTTTAAAGCACCAATATTAATTACCATATCTAATTCCTGTGCGCCTTTGTGAATAAGAAAACAAGACTGAGCATATTTCATTTCAACAGGATCTGTTCCAAGTGGAAACCCAATTGTGGTTCCAATTTTAACATCACTACCATTTAATAAAGAAACTGCAAGAGGGACATAGACTGGATTTATAAAGACAGAAAAAAACTTATGCTTAACCGCTTCAATACAAACATTTTGAATTTCAACTTCTTGAACATCTTGTCTAAGCAATGTGTGATCAATTATGCGTGAGATGTTTTTCATTTAATTTTCTCAATAATAACCGGTGAAACTGATGGTTTTTTTGATGAAATAGTATAGGCCTTTTCAATATAATTCTTTATTTCTATAAATTGATTTTCTGTTTTTAAATAGGCTGTTAATATATTCTGCCCCTTTTCTACCCAATCGCCAACTGAAACATTAACTATAAAACCGAGGCTATGATCTATTTTATCGCCTCTTTTCTTCCTCCCCCCTCCTACCAATGCCAGAGCCTGACCTACTAGAAGAGTATCAACACTATAAATATAGCCCGTATCCTTAGCTTTTATAACTTTTTTTAACCCCGCAAAAGACAAATCGTCAGAATAAGTCTTAATAAAATATTTTGGCCCACCTAACGCACCGATCATCTTATTAAAACATTCAGCGGCATAGCCCCCGGAAAGTTTCTCCTTTGCTAGATCCTTACCTAAATCAGTTGTATCAGTAATCCCATTATTAAGAAGCATATCCCCTGCCAACTCAATTACCAATTCATATAACCGTTTATCTCTTTTTTCCCCAATTAAAAATTCAACTGCTTCCTTTACTTCAAATGAATTACCTATCGCAAATCCTAACGGCTGATTCATATCTGTTATTAATGTTGAGGTTCTGACCCCAAGGCTTTTTGAAACAGCGACAATGCTCCCTGCTATCTGCTTTGCAAATGATTTTTTTCTGGCAAACGCACCATTGCCTGTTTTTATATCCATAACCAGTCCTGAAATCCCAGCTGCAATCTTTTTTGATAAAATAGATGCGGTTATAAGCGGCACAGATTCAATAGTCGCGGTGACATCCCTTATAGCATAAAAAATTTTATCCGCAGGTGCCAGACTATTAGTCTGACCAACAATTGCACACCCTACACCTGACACAACATTTTTAAATTTGATTTCTTCCGGAGCTGTGTTATAACCGGGTATAGACTCTAGCTTGTCTATCGTACCTCCCGTATGGCCCAACCCTCTACCAGCAATCATGGGAATAAATAAACCGCAGGACGCGACAAGGGGAGCTAAAATCAAACTAATCTTATCACCCACTCCTCCTGTTGAATGTTTATCAGCAACAGGTCCATTGAGATTGTTCCAGTTCAATACCCTTCCGGAGTTTAACATAGATTTAGTTAAACAGGTTTTTTCTTTAAGATTCATACCATTAAAATAAACAGACATGCAAAATGCAGATATTTGGGCATCACTAATATCTTTTTCGATGACACCTGATATAAAAGAGGATATCTCATTTTTATTAAGAACCTTACCATCGCGCTTTTTGCGAATAATATCGTATGGCATCATCATAATTATGATGAACTTAGACTTTGATAGCTATACGAAAATCCAGATAGCAGATCATTAATTTTGTGGGCTCCTTTTTTAGCCATTTTTATAGTTAATTCATGGCTTAAAAGCCCATCGCTTACACCGGCTGCCATATTTGTTATAAGTGACAAAACAGAAATTTTTATACCATAGTACCTACCAAGGATGACTTCGGGAACAGTTGACATCCCAACAACATCTGCACCTAATAATTTTGCCATATTTATTTCTGCGGGAGTTTCAAAATTAGGACCTGGAAACCAAATGTATACACCCTCCCTCAATTCAAAACTCTTTTCTTTTGCAACCGCCAAAAAAATTCTACGCTGTTTTAAATCATAAACCTTAGTCATATCAATAAACATGCTAGGCCCATTTTTACCTAAAAGAGGAGAGATTCCTGAATAGTTAATATGATCACGGATTAAAATAACTTCTCCCGGTTTGTATTCTGGGTTAATTGCTCCTGAAGAATTAGTAATAATCATTCTACTACAACCAAGTGCTTTTACAGTTTCAATTGGAATTCTCATGCTGTTAGAGTCTCCCTTTTCATAATAGTGAGCACGGCCTTGGAATACCAATACCTGACTCTGACCTATACTCCCAAATACTAATTTCCCAGAATGCCCCTGAACAGTGGTTTTTGGGAAGCCCGGTAAATCTTTATAGGGAATCTCATCCCTGTTTTTAATCTTATCAGTAAAGCCTCCTAAGCCCGAACCAAGTATGATAGATATAGTTGGTTTGAAATTTGGTTTTAAACTATTGATTATTTCTACTGCAGAACTCTTCATTCTAATTTTCTATCGAATTGTGGACTATAGCAATCATTTCTTCAGCCTGTTTTTGTTTTGGTGCCTCTGCATAAATACGAATAATAGGCTCTGTATTTGATTTTCTAAGATGCAGCCATTGGTCTTCCCAAAAAAATTTTAGTCCATCTTCGTTATTAAAATTTGCGTCCGAGAAAATGATTTTTAATTTATCCGCAATTTGATCATAATTCATTTTTTTTATATTAATCTTATCTTTTACAATCTTGAACTGTGGTAGCCTCCGGTGCATCTCACTAAGAGCTACATCATCTTGTGACATCCTGTTAAGGACCATAGTTACTGCGACTAGGCTATCACGCCCAAGGTGAGAATCTTTTAAAATGACACCTCCATTCCCTTCACCTCCAAGATTTGCACCCACCTCCTTCATCTTATCAACCACATTAATCTCTCCCACGGCAGACCGAATTACACTACAGCCATATTTCTCTGAAAGCTTATCCAAAGCATATGATGTTGATAGATTCGTTACAAATGTTTCTTTGCAATTTGTTTCACATATGTAACCATCAGCAGCCAAAACCAATGTATACTCTTCACCTAATGCTTCTCCTCTTTCATTAACTATTGCAAGCCGATCTGCATCTGGATCTACAGCAAAACCGGCATCTGCTTCATAATCTTGAACGGCTGTTTTTAAATCATCTAAATTCTCTGGAAGTGGCTCTGTCCCTCTAGTAAAATTTCCATTTGGTTCACAATTTAATTTAATCACTTCACAACCCATAGACTCTAAAATCATCGGTAGTGCAATCGCCCCACCTCCATTTACAGCATCAATAACTATTCTAAATTTTCTTCTTTGGATCCGATTTAGATTTATACATTTTAAACTAGCGCACGAAATAACATGTTTTTGTATTGCATTTTTTTCAGTCCAAATCATTCCAGGTTCATTCGTATTTGATACCTTTTCATTACTATCAAATTTCTCAAATAAAAATTCGCATTCCCTGATACCAAAAAATGTGCCATCTTTTTTCAAAAACTTTAGGCCATTCCATTCAACAGGATTATGGCTGGCTGTTATAACAAGTCCGCCAATAGCCTCCGTATGGTAAACCATAAACTGTACAGTTGGAGTAGGAACTATGCCACAGTCTATTATATCCCTTCCTAAGCGAGTTAGTTCTTCGATAATACAGTCTCGAATTTTCTCCCCAGATTGACGGCTATCACGTCCAACTATAATCGCCCCAATGGGCAATGAAAAATGGAAAGACCTAGCATAGCGAATAATCACATCCGTAGTTAGACTGGTTTTGACTATACCTCGAACTCCAGAAATGCTTCTGATTAACATTTCATTTACTTTTTATTATATATATCAATCCAAAGGAAGGTCCTAATTAAAGAATCTGTTATAAATTATTTGTTATAATTATTATGTCTAGTGGGTTTTCGGCGGCGGCGACGTACTGCGCGCGGATTATTTAGGATTGCCTCAATCCTAGCATTCCGAGCCATTCTCCTGGCTGCTTTTTTCTTTGCCTCTCTTTTTTCATCGCTTGGTTTTATATAAAAAGATCTTGTTCTTACCTCGCGTAATATACCCGCACGTTCCCACTGCTTTTTAAAACGGCGGAGTGCCCTCTCTAAAGACTCTTTTTCTCTTACTTGAACTTCAACCACTTTTTTCACCTCCTTCATAGGTAATAGGTGGTCTACATTAATTTTAATTATACAGTCGGCAATATTAATTTGACTTTATAAGACAATCAAGACCTAAACCAATTCAGCAAATTCTGATATTGAAAGGGTTTCTGGCCGACGAGAAAAATCAATTTTGTTTTTAACTTCAGAAGTTATCTGATGTTTTTTTAGAGAATTACGTAACATTTTTCTTCGCTGATTAAATGCAGCCGTTACTATTTTTTTAAATTTTATATACTGCTCGTCAGCAACCAAAGGCTTTTCTTTTTTGGTAAAACATATTATTGCAGAATTTACTTTTGGTTTAGGAACGAAAACATCTGGTGGTATAGTAAAAGCATATCTTGTATCGAGATATGCACCAATAACAACCGTAAGTCTGCCATAATCCTTTGTCCCAACATCGGCAACTATTCGATCAGCGACTTCCTTTTGCATCATAATAAATGCATCTTTCCAATGGGTTCTTTGATCTATTAACCAAAAAATAATCAAAGAGGTTATATTATATGGAATGTTACCAATTATTCTTACGGGACGCTGAATATCTAAATCCGGGATGTTTTTTTTTAATATATCACCCTTTACTACTTTTAGTCTTTTTAAATCATTTAACAAATTAAGGTGCTGAACTAAGTGAGGATCAACCTCTACAGCAACCATTTCCTTAACTGAATTTATAATTTTTACCGATAATGCTCCACCTCCCGGGCCTATTTCTAGAATCGAATCTTGATTATTTGGTGCAACAGTGCGAACAATTTTTTCTAATAAATTATTATCGGTTAAAAAGTTTTGTCCCCACTTCTTTCTAAATTTATGATCTTTAATTATTGACATTGATTTATAAAAAATTATTACCTAAAAACCGAATAGCATTTTAGCATTTTTTGATGTTTTTTCTTCAATAACTGAAAGAGGAACATCTAATATTTCAGATAGTTTCTTGGCAACAAACCAAACACGACAAGGTTCGTTTGTTTTCCCTCTATGTGGTTCTGGGCTTAAAAATGGGGAGTCGGTTTCTATTAATATACGGTTAAGATCCAATTTTTCAGCAACAGCCGGTAAGTGACTATTTTTAAAAGTTATATTCCCAGAGAATGAAATATAATATCCCAGATCTAAAAAAGCTTGCGCAGTCTCTAAATTAGATGAAAAACAATGTGCGACTCCGGTAACAGTAGGAAAATCTGATAAAATTTTGATAACATCCTTATCTGCATCACGATTATGGAACACAACAGGCTTTTCTACATCAGCAGCAACTGCCATTTGTTCAATGAATATTTTTTTTTGTAAATCATGATCTGATATAGATCGATAATAATCTAGCCCAATCTCGCCTACGGCAATAATTTTTTTATTATTGATTAGTTTATATAATTGTTCAATATAATTATCATCTACATCTTTTGAATCATGCGGATGCACTCCGGCAGTAGCATAAATTGAATCATATTCCATGGCTAGTTGCAAAGATTCTTTTGAATCTTTAAGGTTGGTCCCCACACAAATAAATCGATCAACACCCAGTTCTTTTGCTCTATCTAAAACTGAAATCAAATCTGTTTTTATATCCTTATAAAATAAATGACAGTGAGTATCAATCAGCATAAAAAGATTATTATTTAAGATTTATTATCAATGAAAAAAAAATAATAAAGCCAGTTTGGTTTATTAGTTATTTTTTTTAAGAAAATTCGCACAGCAAACCACCAAACAAAGAATATTAACAAAAGCCAAAAAATGTCAAATACGAGGGAAAAGAGACTCATGATCTTTTATTTTAGTGCCTGGCTTAAGACCTCCCCAGACAAGTGAATTATCCGAAGTGTTAAGTGTTTCCAACAGAATTTTTGTTCTATTTGGCATTATAGGGGATAATAATAATGAAGTTATCCGTAACGATTCAGCTGCAGTATAAAGAACAGTTGAGGCGGAATCTTTATCTTCTTTCACAAGCTTCCATGGTGCTTTTTCTTCCATATATTTATTAACTCCTCGAATAAACTGAAAAATATTTTCGATTAACTCATTTATCTTTAAAGAGTTTACCTTATCATCTAATTCCAAGATTAACTTTTCACCAGATGTTTTAATATTATTTTCTGTTTCATTTCCTACACTTGGAGATGGTATCAAACCGTCATAATTTTTTTTTATTAGATTGGTAACTCGACTTAAAAGATTCCCAAAATCATTTGCCAAATCACTATTATAACGTCTAACAAAAGATTCAACAGAAAAATTTGCGTCTTGGCCCAGTACCATCTCTCTCATTAAATAATATCTTACAGGATCGGCACCATACTGATCAATCAATTCAATAGGATTTATTACATTCCCTTTTGATTTACTCATTTTTGAATCATCTGTTAACCACCACCCGTGAGCAAATATTGTATGGGGAAGTTTAATTCCAGCTGATAATAATATAGTTGGCCAATAAACAGCATGTGTAGTTAATATATCTTTCCCAATTAGGTGGATATTCGCGGGCCACCATTTTCTGAAATTATTACCGTCTGATTTAATTCCTGGCGCGGTTATATAATTGATTAATGCGTCAAACCAAACATAAGTTACATATTCGGAATCAAAGGGTAATTCAATCCCCCAGTTTAATCTACTTTTGGGTCTGGAAATACATAAATCAGACAATGGTTTTTTTAAAAACCCCAATACTTCATTTTTTCTATATTCTGGTTGAATAAATTTATTGTTCTCAATATGCTCAATGAGCTTTTTTTGATATTTCCCCATTTTAAAGAAATAATTTTTTTCTTTTAGTTCTTTTATATCACTATAAACACCGCTTTCAGCCTCTTTTTCAGTTATGAATCTTTCCTCAGAAACTGAATAAAGCCCTTTATATTCGTCAATGTAAATATCACCTGAATCATATACATCCTGTAAAATACTTTGTACTACTTTTTTGTGCCTTTGCTCGGTGGTCCTTATAAAATCATCATAAGAAATATGTAATTTTGACCAAAGGTTTTTAAACCTTGGGACCATTACGTCACAGTGATCTTTGGGTTTAATATCTTTTTTTTCGGCAGCCTGCTGTACTTTCTGTCCATGCTCATCCAAGCCTGTCAGAAAAAAAGTATCTACGCCTCTATTTCTATAAAACTTTGCAAGAACATCAGCAAGAATTGTTGTATACGCGTGGCCAATATGAGGCTTATCATTAACATAATAAATCGGTGTTGTTATATAAAACGTCTTCATGGATTGAGTAGTTTTTGGATATTTAAAATCATGTTTGTCAACCTAAGTGGCATATAAAGATTATCTTGGATAGCAAAAATTACATCTTCTAGCTCTAAGACTATATCCAATAATCTGGCGTTATTATACTTATAATTAAATTTATCTATTTTCTTGCCAAGTTCTGTTTTATGAAGTGGATCAGACATTCCCATTTTTTTTCTATAAACACTTTGAAACCAAATTGTGAGAAAACCAAAATAAAATTTAAATGAATCCGGTTTGACATTTGCCATTCTACTATATGCATTAATAAATGAATACCATAGTTCAGGGTTTTTATTCAAAATTGATCTAAGGATTTCATTTAATTGATTTATTAAGTCAGTTAGTGGCTGTTCAATTAAAAACCGAGCCTGATGGATATTCCCACCTGATAGACCAGATATTAAAAAAATTTTTTCTTCAGCAACTTTTTTTGATCTGAGCCAAGTTTGTATAAAACTATCAGAAAACTTTGGGACACCTAAAGATTGGCATCGGGAAATTATAGTTGGTAATAATAGCTCTTTATAATCAGTAACAAGAATTAAAGTAGTATTGCTCGGTGGTTCTTCAAGTAATTTTAAAAGTGCATTAGCTGACTCTGCCTGACCAGCCGATAAAAAATGAGCATCAAAAATCAAAACAATCTTCCTGAAATTTTGTTCACTTTTCAAGTAAAGGGTTTTTCTTAGTGCTCTTATTGATTGAATTAGTATACGTTTTGCTTTCGGAATTTTAATTTTATAATAATGGTCTGCGGATTTAGTATTTATCTCTTGATTTAATATAGAAAGGACTGAATTATCCATTTCATTTTTACTGGTTCTAGACTGTGGAAGAGGTACAATTAAATTAAGAGACTCGTGTTGTAATTTATTAAATCTAATACAAGAAGAACATTTTTCGCATGGTCTTGTTCCTTTATAATTACAATTAAGTAATTGTCCAAACGCAATGGCCAATGCTTCTTTTCCACTACCTTCAGAACCAGAAAAAATATATGCATTCCCTATTTTTTTATTATCTACAATATCATAGATCCTCTTCCATATTTTTTGTTGAGCCTTGAAGAGGTTTTGAAATTCTGTCATTTTTTGGTTAACCATTTTTCCGGATCTAATTTTTGTCCCTTCCCCCAAATTTCAAAATGGAGTTTACTACCGCTTATTGATCCCGATTCCCCCATATATGCAATAATATCGCCGGCTCTTACTTCATTATCTACAGCCGTTTCAATATTAGTGACATGACTATATACTGTATAAAAGCCACTTCCATGATCAATAATTATGGTAGTACCATATCCCCGTATATATGTTATTGTAGTTATAACACCACTTAAAATAGTTTTGATAGGCGAACCCGGTCTTCCTTTGATTTCAATCCCTGGATTCTCAGTAGTTGTTTTTAATTGAGGATTCCACTGTCGACCAAATTTTGCAATTATTCGACCCTCAGCAGGCCAAGGCAACTGTCCTTTTAATGAGGAAAAACTTTTTGTTTTCATAGCTTCCCGTTGCCTGCGGATTCTTTCTTCTCTCTCTCTTCGGGACTTATCTTCTAATATTTTTTTAATTATATTTTCTAACTGTTTTATCCCGGCTGTTTTTTCTGTCACATATTTTCCCAGAGTTCTTTTATCCGATCTAATTCTAGTAAGTTCTTTTTGACGATTAACTTTCATATTTCTAAGGGAGCGCATTTGTTTTTCTTTGTCCCGTTTTAGATTAATATTATCCCTTAAAGATGCTTCTAGTTCCAATTTTTGTTTACTTATTTCTATAAGTAGTTTTTCAATCTTTCTAACAATGTTTTTTTCTAAATCAGAAATTATTTTTAAGTACTGGCTTCGATACATAGCTTGTCTCCAAGATGTAGAAGACAAAACTTTTTCAAGATCTGTTAATCGCCCTTTCATATAAGCATTAACAACCCGCTTCTTATAACGTTCCCTTAACGCTTCTAACTCCTGTTCATTTAATAGGATCTCTTCTTTTAACCTTTTTATAATATCCTTAGTTCTAGACTCTTCTTTTCTCAATGATTGAATTAATTTGGTAACAAGAGCTACTTCCTGATCTATTGTAGAAATTCTTTTTACTGCAGATTTTTCTCTACTTTCTGTTTTCTTAATTTTGGACTTTAAAGTTTGAATTTCATCTTTCAATGAATTTATAGCTTCATTTTGATATCTTAATTCTTCATTGTAGTCTCTATTATCGCTTTGTGCAGCTAAAAAAGAATAAAATAAAATTACTGTTATATTTTTAATTGCATTCTTCACAGATTTGAAGATACCTATATTAATCATCGTACCACAATAATCATTTCATTATCTAATACTGTTTCTTGTTTTAGTATTTTTACTATTCTAAACTATTATATTATTAAGAGGGGATTATATATGAAATCTTTATGGGAAAATTATTTTTCCAAAAAAACAGTTGACCCAATTAAAGTTGCTTTAAAATCAGTACCTATTTTTTTCAATCTTAACACTTCTCAAATTAAAGAGATTACGCGCTTTGTTCATAAACGCAGTTACAAAAAAGGAGAAGCAATATTTAAAAAAAATGCACCCGGAGAGGGAATGTATATAATTATTTCGGGACAAGTAATCATTAAAGACCCTGATTCTAAAATTGTTTTTGCAACACTAAATAATAATAATTTTTTTGGTGAAATGGCTCTCTTGGATGAAGAACCCAGATCTGCTCTTGCTGAAGCATCAGAACCTTCAATTCTGATTGGGTTCTTTAGACCAGATTTAATGACGCTAGTATCTAGGTTCCCTGAAATCGGGAATAAAATTTTAATTAACCTATCAAAAGTATTGGCCGAACGATTACGAGAGTCAAATAAAATCTTGATGCAAAAATCAGACTGATGGATCCCCTTCTAAAAATATATCGCCTACTAGTTGTTTTATTTATAATCGGATTACTATGGTTAATCGTACCATTTATTTCATCTATTTTAATTATGTTAATCCTATCGTTTATTTTTACTTCTATTTTTCTACCTAGTGTAGACGCTTTGGAAAGACAAATAAAAAGCAGAGTTTTAAGTGTTCTTTTTATTATAGGCACTACAATATTCTCTATTGTATGGTTTTTAGGCGTATTTATGACAAATTTCAGTTTTCAGATAAAAGATTTTTCAGAAAAACTAACTCAACAAGAGGTCGCCAACCGACTAGGCCTTTTATCGAACAAGTTTAGTTCAATAATCCCTGATTTTTTGTTAAATCTAATTCCAAATAATGATGAAATCATTTATGGTTTACAAAGTTTACTAACTTCATTTTTCCAAAATATTTTGGGATTAATAGGCACTACAGGAAATATTTTATTTTTTGTAATTATGACATTCATCTTTACAATCATTGTATTAATTGAATATTATTCTTTTAAACGATCAATCGTAAACTTTATCCCCAATAAATTTTTTGAGGTAGGTCTTAGACTTATATATAATGTTGAAAAACAAGTATCAAAATATTTGCAAGGACAATTGTTAGCGGCTACAACCGTTGCTATCCTTTCTATTTTTGGTTTACAAATATTAAATAAAACAGGCGCAAATATTACACTTATTGTTTTTATAGGTATAATAGCAGGATTCGCAAATTTAATTCCTTTAGTTGGTCCATTTGTAGGTATGGTTCCTGCAATTTTGATTGCTATTATGAACAATATTGGTAGCGATGTCGCGCTTGCACATAAAATTTTCGGAACTATACCATCTCCATTTTTTATTGTTGACATAATTTTAATGTTTGTTTTTGTCCAACAAATTGATAATAATTTTGTTACTCCTTTTTTAATTGGTGAAAGTACAGGTCTGCACCCATTAATTGTAATGATATCATTATTGATTGGTGGTATTATAATGGGTCCAATAGGAATGCTTTTTGCTGTTCCAGCAGCTGGAGTGATAAAAGTAATAATTAAGGAATTAAACTTTATTTACCAAAACTCACATCTAATATAAAACAAGACAATTATATTGAATTTATGAATTTTGTATCTAAATGAAATAATTGAATAAATTACTTAAATTTTTTCAATTTTATATAGAATATAGTTCTGGAATGAAAGATGTAATGATTTGTCCTTTATGAAATATATCCAAAGTTGATTATTAATAATCCCGTTGTTTTTTTCCAGTTTCTCATGCGGGTCTCCTAATAAATCCTGAACCTTTGGTAATTTCATCCCAATATTTAGGGACTCAGATTTTAAGATTATTTTTTCCTTTCTAACTCTATTCATTCTTTGATCAATCTTAGTCCTAACTTGATATTCATCGTATGCATCTAGTTTTTTCTTTAAATCTTTTAGCAATCTTTCATTTTTTTCACCTATCCCACCTGATAATTCCTTAGCATAATTAAGTGACTCTATTGCAAGATAAATTTCATCAAATTCATCTGCCTGCCCTGCCAACTCTACCATTTGAATACCCGCATTAAATTGTAGAGCTTTTACCATATACAACAACTCAGGATTCATTTGGAGTGATTCAGTATATTTACCCATAGCCTTGCCAATAAAGCCCGCATTTTGAAACTCTTTACCTTTCCCTAAGATTGTATATGACTTAAATCTCTTGAGAGCTTTTTCCCCATGATCAGAAAATTTTGCAACTCGCCTAACAAGATTCATAGCATTCTCATATTTCTCCTCCGTTAATAACATTTCTGCTTCATTCATCCAAATGAGAGCAATTTGATCTATCCTTCCATCAAGCGCACCCATTATTATTGTATCCTTTTTAACCAAAGATTTTGCATAAAGATATCGTTCAAGCGCTTTTTCAGTTTTTCCTTTACTATCTAAAACAATACCCTCTTCCATAATAACATAGGGAATTTTGTATTCACATATTTCTAAATATTCCCTTGCGTTTCTGTGATTTGAATGAGTTGGGTACTCTTTTAAAAAACGCCTAAATTCATTCCTAGCACCTATATAATCCCTATGGAAATATAGTTTTTTGGCATGATCCCCTACAGACAGATCACCACCATAAAAAGCAGATAATGTTAAATATAAACCATAATTTGTAAGCCGAAATTTTTTGATGGGTGTAATATCCTGAGGATCAGTAATAGTATGTATCTTCGTGTATGAATGACGGAAATCTATCCCAAAAGAAAACCTATTTGCTTTACCAGGATCCAGAATAAAACGGAATCCAAAACCTAAAGCCATTGATGTCCCTTTGCCTTTCGGATATTCATCCCATTTTTTATTGTCTGAGGTATAAAACTTTGCATTAGCAAATCCATATGAGTAACGAAAATTTAGATACCAAGAATTAAATGGTTGCCACTGCATTGTGTTAGTAATTAAAAATTCATTTGTAATTGGAGAAAATTTTTTCTCAACTCCCCAGCTCTCTTTCCCGGCAATGTTTCCCCAAACTGAGAATGGTATTGTTGCCGGTTTTGAAAGCGTATTCCTACGATAGGAAAATCCCGTCATCATATTCATCCAACTAGTGTTCAAAATATAATGCGGGAGATTATACATCATCAGATCCATATCTATAGCAGTTCCCCATAGATTTGAGAAATCTTGGTTAATTTTTTCTATAGAATTATCTTCGTATGTAATTAGTTTTTTTTCATCTTTGGCAGATGGGTCTCTAGCGCTGCCAGAAAAACTTCCATTAAACCCTATCCCATATCGGACTTCGATAGGTATTCGAGTAACCGGAATTGAAAACTCTCTTGATTTAAACCATTTATCAAACCAATAACCTGTTTCATATGGGGAACTTGTATCAAATTTAATTAAATCAAAAAATTTTGATTTCTGCCTGTCATTAGATCTGTTTTTACAGAAAACAAAATTTGTTATTAAAGTAAAAAGAAAAATATATTTTAGTTTATTATTATTCATGTAACTGTAAATTTCACAAAATCAAAATTATTTACAACAAAAGAGAAAAAAAATTTGCATTAACTTTTATGTATCAAAATTAAGATTGTTTATACCAATCAAATTATTATTATATATCATGAAAACATTAATCGTATTTTTTTTTATTACTAAAATAATTTTTCCTCAAAATTTCACAATTGCTAGGATTAATTATGGCGGAGGAGGTGACTGGTATAGTGACCCAAGCAGCATTCCTAATTTACTTGAATATTTATCAAATAACACTCCAATGTCTTTAGTCGCTAAGGAGGAAAGAATAAAAATTACAGATGCAAACGCAACACATTTCCCTTACCTCTATTTAACTGGCCATGGTAATATAAAATTTTCTGATGAAGAAATTATTGCACTAAGATCATTATTAAACAAAGGTGCTTTTCTCCACGCTGATGATAACTATGGTATGGACCAATCATTTAGAAGAGAAATGAAACGAGTTTATCCTAATAAAGATTTTATTGAACTACCATATGACCATAAACTTTTTAAATCATACTATGTGTTTAAAAATGGCTTGCCAAAAATCCATGAACATGATAATAAACCTCCTCAAGCTTTAGGCTTATTTGAAAAAGAAAGACTAATCGTGCTATATACTTATGAATCAGATCTAGGGGATGGATGGGAAGATCCAAGCATTCATGATAATCCTTGGGAGAAACGAGAGGCAGCTTTAAAAATGGGGGTTAATATAATTTACTTTGCCCTAACACAATAAATGAAAATCAAAAATTATCTATCTAAAGCTCGCTTACATCAATATTCTCAAGATTTAAAATTATCTGTTCTTGGTTTTATTGCTTTTTTTTCAATTTGTTTTTTTATTGCTATTCACTTAGAAAGTGTATTTTTTTTCTCAACATCAATAAGATCTATTACTATTCTTTCTTTATTTTCTTTTTTTTTAGCAATACTAGCAATATTTATTCTTGTATTTATCCTGTCAAAGAGAAATTTGCTACCTAGATACAAATTAAAAACACTTGCTTACAAAATAGGAAATCAAATATATCCAGAAAAACCGGACACCATTTTAAATGCAAACCAACTTGCCTCAAAACTTCAACTTTATCAATCAAAAGAGTTAGCTGAATCATATGTAAATAGTGTTTTAGAGAAAATCACTTTTTTAAATTTCAAATCTGTATTTTTTAACCCAGGAATAATAATTATAAAAAAAATAATTTTAATATCTTGGATCTTTATTCTTATTAGCTTCTTTTTCAGATATAATGAAACTGCCAACTCTGTTTTCAGATGGCTACAACCACAAAAACCATTTTTAGCACCAAAGCCATTTACATTAAAAAGCATAACGGGCAACATACATATTTTAGGCGGTAACACAACAAATATTAAGATATACTGTTCTGGCAGTAAACCGGACTCAATAAATCTTCGTTTATTACCATCTCAAATAGCTTCAAATAAGAGAGACTTGGATACTCTAATTTTTTCCACAAAAAGAGATAATTCCGGGTATTACTATTTTAATCTCCCAGAACTTTATCAAGATTATTACTATGAAGCTTTTGTTTCAGCAGAATATTTTTGGCAAGCTTGGCGAGAAGTTTCTTCTCAACCTGACACCATTTTTGTTACAGATAGGCCCTCCTTTGAATCATTTTCTATATCTATAATCCCACCATCATATAGTAGACTTCCTTCAATCACTCAAAAAGGGAACATTGCCGCAGTTGAAGGACTTCTTGGGTCAACTCTAAAAATAGAACTAACCTCAAACAGACTTTTGAGTTCTTCTTTCATTGACATAAATAAAAATATAAAAGAGATGGTTGTGTTGAACAAAAAAGCTCAAGGTAAGTTTGAAATACTTGAAGAGGGCTTGTTTACCATTAATCTAGTAGATACTAGAGGAATTACAAATCGAGATCCAGTCCCATACAAATTATTTGTTATACCAGATAATTACCCATCTATGAATATAATTAATCCTCCCACTCTTACAGAGCTCGGAAGTCTAATGAGCATCCCAATAAAAATAGAAATCGAGGACGATTATGGATTCGCAAATTTTCAAATTGCTTACGAGGTCCAACGCCCTAGTTATTTAAAAGCAGACCCTCTTATTTCTATTTTTAACATTAAAAATCTTATTCCAGATACGACTTATCAATCTTTTGATTTCTTGTGGGATCTTTCAGATATGATGCTTATGCCAGAGGATGAGATTCATTTTCATTTTGAATTATACGATAATGATTCTATTTCAGGACCCAAGAAAAAACTTTCTAAAAATTTTATTGCAAAAATCCCATCTTTATCTGATTTATACGAAGATATTTCAGAACAAGAGCTAAAATTTTCTGATGACATAAAAGAAAACATGTCTGAATTACAAGATCTGAAAAAAGAAATAGAAGCATTGCAACTTGAAACAATAAAGACTGAGGAACTTGACTGGGATCAAAAAACAAATATAAAAAGAGCTGCAGAAAAAATTTCTGATGAAATTAAAAACTTTGATAAAACTTTAGAAGCCTTGAATAGCATAACTAACGAAAGTGAAAAGCACGATCTTTTTTCACCAGAATTAATGAAAAAGTTTAAGGAACTATCTGAATTGATTAAAGATGTTTTCCCTATTGAAATGCTAAATTCAATGGAAAAGCTTGAAGAAGCATTGGAAGAAATGGACATTGAGACTATTCAAAATGCTTTGAAAGACCTTGCAGAAAACATTGAAAAAATCGAACAAGATCTCGACCGATATCTAGATATTTTTAAAAGATTACAAGCAGAACAAAAAATGGATGAAATAGAGAAAAGAATGGAGCAGTTGTTTTCTCAACAAAATTCACTGGATAATAAAATAAACCAAAATGAAAATTATGATCAGTCTGACTATGCAAGACTGAGTCAACAAGAAAAACGAAACCTGGAAGAATTAAACGCTATAAATGATTTAATGAAAGAAACAGCGGAAACAGTTAAACTTTTTAGCGAAAAAGTTTCTGCAGATTTGTTAGAATATTCTGATGATGCACTTATGAATCAAACTAATGAGCTTCTAAATGAAACAATGAAAAATTTGGCTGATAGCCAAAGACCAAAAGCTCTAAATAACAGTAAAAAATCTTTAGAAAATCTTGAGGAAATGTTACAAAATATTTCTGCATTAAATAATCAGTTCAAACAAGAAACCGTTTCAGAGATGGTTTCAAAATTTCAAAAAATAATGAGAGATGTTTTATATTTATCTACCCAAGAGGAAGAATTAAAAATTCTCACCGAAAATTTACCTAGCAATTCTCCTCGCCTTCGCGACTTAGCTGGCAAACAACAAATTTTGCAAGATCAACTAAAATCAATAATAAATAATCTATTGAAATTATCTAAAGAAACATTTGCTATTACACCAGATATCGGGAAATCAATGGGTAAAGCTAATTCTGGAATGGAAAATGCTAAAACAAATTTGACAGAAAGAAAAATTAATGATGCAAAAAAACAACAAGTTTTAGCAATGGAAGGTCTAAATGAAGCAACAATAAATATACTAAATAGCATAGAACAAATGGAAAGTTCTGGTTCTTCTAGTGGATACGAACAATTTATGCAAATGATGCAACAAATGGCGGGACAACAACAAAACCTAAATCAACAAGGTATGCAGCTTGCAATGGGACAGATGGCCGCGGAAGCACAACAACAACTCATACAAGGGATGTTACAAAAACAACAGGGAATCCGAAAATCTCTTAATCAATTAATTGAAGAAATGAAAAACTCAGGCCAATATAAAAAAGGGGAACTAACAGGAATACAAAAAGATATGGATGAAGTAATTAAAGATCTAAAAAACAAACAATATACAAGAAAAACAAAAGACAATCAGAGAAGAATTCTATCAAGAATGCTGGATAGTCAAACATCTATGAGCCAAAGGGGAATGAAAAAGGAGCGCAAATCAATTTCATCAGAGTCAAAAATTGTTTTTGAAGGCCCTGGCGGCTTACCACTCGATTTAGGACAACGTCAAAATTTAACCATTGAAGCACTAAACAACTCAATAAACGCAGGTTATTCTAGAGAACATCAAAATATGATAAAAAGGTATTTTAACTCATTAAATCAATTGAATAACAAAACTTATATTGATAATGAAGAACCAAATTAAAATTATACTTAATATAATTTTATATATCATTTTTATCCAACTATCAACAGTTTTACCAAAAAATGATAGAAACTTGAATGCATCAATAAAGACTGCTGAAATGTTGGCAAAAAGAGGTGACTCCGATAATGCTATTTCTATCTATTTAGGTTTAAATAAAAAATATCCTAATAACATAGCAATAATTAGATCTTTGAAAACCCTTTACAAAAAAAATAACAAATATCAGGAAGGCATCACTTTTTTTCAATCCCAATTAAAACATGAGCCAAAAAAAGCCCAGAGCTACATAGATTTAGGAGAATTTTATTTTCTTAATGATCAAATAGATGAATCAAAAAAGATATGGAATGATGGTGTAAAAAAATTTAACAGTAAATCATTTTATAGAAATTTGTTTTCCATTTTTAGTAGATACAATCTGGATAAAGATATAGGAAAACTTTTACTGTCAGGAAGAACAAAATTTGGAAATTCATTTTTGACTTATGAAGCTGGGTCTTTTTACCAATCCAGACAAGCCTATGATAAAGCAATGGACGAGTATTTAGCTCACCTTTTATACAATAAAAACAGAGAAAATCTTATACAAAGAAGAATATCAAGAATGAGTGATGATGATGATGCCAATAATATAATTTTATCAAAATTGCTTTTAATATCAGAAAAAGAACCAAAAACATTTTTATCTCTATTAGCAGATTTTTATTTTCAACAGCAAAATTATAAAGAAGCCTTTGATACTTATAGGTCATGGCACAAAATTGGTAAATGGGATCAAAGAAAATGGTTATCATTTGCCAACAATCTAAGGCGCGAAGGACAATACCTTGTAGCAGTAGATACGTATAATTATTTTCTAAAAAATTCAAAAAATAGTAACAATACTGGACGCGCTCTTCTTGGTCTTGCAAAAACTTTTGAGGATCAAGTTATACCGATTAATAAAAATAATTTGATTCCTTATTTTTTCGATGAAAATGTATTTTTTAAGGATTCGTTTACAGAAACAACTTCTATTTCACCAGTGCACCTTGAAAACAGCTTATCTATTTATGATTCATTGCTGTTTTCTTTACCCCGATCCCCGCTACTTGCAGAAGCTTATTTTAGATTAGGTGAAATCCAATATAATATTCTTCAAGATTTTGACCGAGCCCAATCACTATTGAAAAAAGCACTTGAAAGTAATCCAAACAAAAACCTGGAATTAAAAATTATAGA
Organism: uncultured bacterium; assembly: GCA_964343085.1. Lineage (GTDB taxonomy): Bacteria > Fidelibacterota > Marinisomatia > Marinisomatales > UBA1611 > CAZLPW01. The sequence goes on from CAYFIF010000017.1 coordinate 19,980, forward strand.
AAAAATAATTGACGTAAACATTGCTCAAGGAAAACTAATTCAGGCTTCAGAGTTTCTAGTTAGAAAAATTAATCCAAACAACAAAAGCGTTTTAAACAAAAAGAAAATTTTGATATCACTTCTAAATGCTGATATAGACTCTGCAAAAAATATAATCCAAATTGAATTAAAAACAATTACACCTAATGACACGTACTTTAATGATTTAATTGAATTAAATGATTTTCTTAAACAATACACAGAAAAAAATGAACCAAATCAAGCAACTGGTTTTAAGCATTTCCTTAATGCTGAGTTTTTAATTAGACAACGAAAAATAACTGAAGCTATTAGTGAATTAGATCATATACTTGATAAATATCCGGAGACATCGATTGTCCCATTATCCACCTTAAGACAAGCTCTATTATTAAAAAAAATTCAACAATATGAAACTGCTCTAAAATTATCATTAGAACTAGAAAATACATGGCTTGCTGATAAAAGCATTATATTATCTGGACAAATTTATGAATTGCATTTAAAAGATAAGGAAAAAGCTATATCAAGATATATGAAAATACTGAATGAACACAAAACATCTATTTATGCGGAACCTATTCGTTATCATATCAGAGAAATCCAAACTTTAACCGTCAA
>CAYFIF010000018.1:0-19029 GCA_964343085.1 uncultured bacterium
CTACCATAAGAGATATCATCCGACTGCGCTCCAAAATCCATTGATATAATTGTATTTCCAGAAGCGTCAGCGATATAGATTGTCTCCCCATCGCTGCTTAATTTTTCATTGACCTCTGGAAAACCATTGTTGTCGCCTGTATACCACAAAACAAGAAAATCACCTGCGGCAATTGATGTATCCGGTGCAGTGGTCGTGATTATACCATCTGTATCACTAAAACCCCAGCCTGTAATATCAACGGCCTCTTCTCCATAATTGTAGAGCTCTACAAAATCTTCAGCCTGGCCAAAAATATCACTCCCACAGCAGGTTTCACTCCCTGCTAAAAATTCGTTTACAACAATTGTTGGTGCCGGGCCAGAAATGTCATGTGGGTGAGACCCAAGATAGGTCCAGGTATTCTGTTCAAGAACTATCCACTCTGAATCCGTTTCATTTGTGCCCGCTGAGCTAGACCAGTTACCGCCATTATTAGAGACGACACTCGCTTTTCTGACTAATGTGTGATCCTTTGTGGCGCTAGTAACACCAGCGACATCCCAGCCATCATCCAATTCTTCATCGCTCATGTCTCCAATAATATCAATAATCGTATACGTGTCTGCAGTTGCACCTGCTTCGGTTATAGCAAAAACATCATTCCCATTACTTAAATATGTAAAGGTCTGGTCTCCTTCCGCCTCAATCATCTCATCTGCATCCTGATGATATACAACAAAGACATCTCCAGCTGTAAGTATCGTTCCAGAGGCAAAAGTAACATTGTCAGGGTAGTCCCACTGCCCATTTGTATTACACCCGTTTGAACAGCTTGATAATGAATAGCCGCTCAGATCAATGTCCGCGCCGGTTCCATTATATATTTCTAAATATTTATTATTGCTAGATCCTTCAGCATATTCACTGAAAAAGAGTCCTGTCACATCCGTTGGTGTTGCCGCAGGAACGGTCATCGAAACTGTATATACCTCATCACCATCATTCCCACTCGGGTAGCCCGTAGCAAGACCAGAAGCTGAAAATGTTATATCCCCCTCATCTGTGGATGGTGCTATCCAGTCAAAGATCCACTGGCCAGAAATCGTGCGATCACTCTGCTGAATATAATCACCATTTAATTCAACATTCGCTGAGCTATTGTTTAAAGAAAAACTGCCTGAGCTATTATTACCAGCCTGAGCTGCAGCCTGAAAACCATACCCTCCGTTATTGGTTCCTGCGATAGTTAGGGTAACCTCATACGTGGCTCCAGGAGTATACTCTGTTGGTAAACCAGTGAAAATAACAGATCCATCACCACCATTGGCAGATCCCGTATGGCACGAAGTACAGTTGTTAAAGTTTGGAGCATTGTTAGCATTTCCAGCAGGGGGTCCTGCATGGTAGGCTAGCAAAAACGAACCTAGAAAAAAGTAAGTAGCTATTCTTTGCATAATTAAAATTCCTTCCAGTTTATTTAATAATTAAAAATTTTCCTTCTTTTATAATTCCAGTGTTCTTGTCTTCAACCGTAAACAGATATAAACCTGACGCTGTAGCCTGATCATGCATTGTCACTAAATCCCAGGCATGCTCTCCACCAGGCATGATAGGATTTTTTCGTTCATCAATATTACTTATATCGGCCCCGCGGTAAAGATCATCATGATGAATCACATTAACAAGGTCACCGGCAAGGGAGAATATACGAATCTCTGCCTTTTCTGGCAGTCCCCTAAACCAAATCATTTTATCACGACTACTGTAACCATCCCACAAGGCCTGTCCTCTATATGGATTTGGATACACGGTTGGTTTCCAACTATTATCACTGGCTAATGGTTCACCTGAAAAAAGATATACACGATTACTATATATAGAACTCTCTAGACTCTCCAGATTTGCATCTGGATCACCCTGGTCATAGGCAGTAATAGAATAATAATTTAACCACCCATCCTTGATCCCTTCATTAACAAATTGGTAGTGATAATAACTAGAATCAATCTCCACACTATCTGGCTCACCATACTGATTCTTAATCTGTATATTATCAAAGCCTGTGTTATAACCAATATTATTTTCGATATCAAACTCTCCTAGCAGACTAAACTCACTGAGTGATTCATTTTTTGTTTTTCTTGAACCATATATTTTATATCCTTCAAAATCAGCCTGCTGACTTATAGGATCTAAAAATGACTCAGCATTATTTTTCCAGTAAAGGGTTACTTTGTTAGATTCCACAATAGTTTTCATATTAGGAGCCGGTGGTGGCGCTGGTAAAATGTAGCGATCAATCTTTTGATTGTTGTTGGTGTCTTCCCCTAAATCTAAAAAATTGTTTCGATTTTTATCTTCTCCATCATACGCCTTTTGAGCCCAGTCATAGTTAACATAAAGATTACTCCTTCTATCAGGTGAATCTCCACCAGAACCAGGAGCCCATCTGGCACAGACCACGGTAAATACTAGAGAGCATGAATCTCCAGGGGCTAATACCCAGGATGTGGAATCAATATTACTTGGAACGGAGCCTATTGGCCCTCCAGAAACAAGAAAGAGCCAACTGTTTTCAGCTGATGGGTAACCCTCGCTTGTATACTCTGGGCCAGTCCCTTTCGATACGGATGAGCTTAACTTATCATAGCGAGCATTATCATCAACGGGCATACTATATGAGGGGTAACTGGAGTTATTTGAATTTGTCCAGACCCATTGATTATAGTAAGTATTTATATATTCCATCGGTATACTGCCGCCTAGGACTGATACACCAATATAGGATTCGGCCCACCCATCATCTCCATCGGCATCATATTGATAGGCAATATCTCTAGAAAAACCCATTTGATCTATAGACCGATCAAAGCCATCAAGATTATCATACCATGTAAAGCCTCCTCCTGGTGTATAGTAATCTGTATAATTAAAATTCGCTACTGATGGATCTACCCATAATCCAGCATAGATATTACGTATTGTGTCTTCGGAAATATTTTTGAAATTATAATCCAGGATTACAAATGCATCAGCATAAGAATAATTCCAGCTATAGGACTCCAGATGAATATCTAAACCCAAAGGATTATGATTCGAGATACCTTGGTCATCAGAAGAGTTGGCACCATAGTCTTTGAAATCAACAATTATATCTTGGTGCGATGTAGCATAGGGGGAATAATATTGCGCCATTGAGTCTTGTGTAGTTGATGATATTGAAGAACGTATTTTAATCTGTGTCTCAGCAAAAAGCTCAAAACCTTCATCACCAGATTCAAAAACACCATCTACAATAGCGGTAGAGACTCTCCTCTGTCCATTTACGATTCCACCTACCCATAGTCCAGCATAAGAGAAATGTTCCACCTGTTCTCTCTTTGTTTCTGTGTACTGTTTATACTGACACGAGGGGTGAATACTCCCATCCTCCATCCTATTCCACCCATTACCTAAAATCCCAAAGTTTGTAATTGTCAGTCCCAACTGTCCGACTGAGCTATACTTATCATACTGATCTATTGCTGTCGTCCTATGCATAACCCTAGAATGATTAGTCCGTTGTCCAATCAAAAAACCTAAAAAAATTAAATACACTGATAAGTATCTTATCATTTTAAATACAAAACTTTTTTGATGTCAATTCCTCTTGCGCCCTCCATCTTAAGAAAATAAATACCTGAGGATTTATTCTTAGCAACCCAAGAAAAGTCATAGCTTCCCGGTTCTAGATTTCTTTCAAACAGTGTTTCAACAAAAGATCCATTTAAAGTATAAACTCTAATAAAATATTTTCCTGATCTAAAAACATCAAACCTAATCCTAGTTGAAGAGTTGAACGGATTAGGAAAAGCCCCCAACAAAGAAAATCTGGATGGAAAATTTTTATTATTATCTGACACATCTAAACTCTGCCAGTCAGTCCCAGGGGTACCGTAGTCTCCGTTACCATACTGAACAACAGATGCGAACCAATTCTCATTTATATTATTATCCAGCTCAGTACCATGGGTTTCCATAGATATACCACTATCATATGCCCAGGAACTTGTATAATGAACCTCATCAAGGATTGCCCCTGAACTATCAGTCAAAATAATTTCGTCATTATTTGATAGGGTAAAGTTACTGTATTGGTACCCAACACTAATCCCACCGTTTAAGCCTTGATCATCATTCCTTGCCATAACAAAGTGCTCCCCAGGCTCTATAATAATATCCAAGCCTTCGCTACCAATTACATGATAATCATCATCGAGATCTTTAATTATCCATCCCTTAATATTTATACTTGTATCAGTCGAGTTATAGATCTCGAACCATTCTCCATAGGAATCAGAGACCATTGAAGGGTCTGGCATTATTTCTGTTATTGAAATACCGGAAAATGCATAGGTTAGATCATTAAAAAAAAGATCCATATATACTGGAAGATGATCAGATGCATCGTGCAAGGCATCGGCTATTTCATTACTTACTGATGCATTATTTCCGCTGTTTATTGCCTGATTAAAGTGATTCCCATCATTGCCAAATGTTTCATATGAATCCTCAATATAATAGATCTCTGATGAATCACTAAGAAGCGCAGAAGAAACAAACAACCAATCAAACCGGTCATCCATTCCGCCGGGTGCGCCCCCACCAAAACTTGTTGTTCTAGGCGATTGAGTATGTACATCTGCGAAAGAGGAGTTGTTGTGCCAATTCCCGATCCTATTTATAGGATCAAATAGTTTCCCACTATTGTTATCAGAAGTTCCAGTTAGCATTTCAAAAGCTGGCTCTGAAGACTGGTTACTTGAGTATATATTAAAATCACCTCCAACAATAAAATAGTTCTCATCTAAAGCATTCAAATAATTTCTGAGCACCGTAGCCTCTTCAAGCCTCTGAGCTGCATTCGATTGTCCTGAACTCGCTTTAAAGTGTACACCATATATGTATAACTCCTTCGCTGATGTATTGTGAATCATTTTCCACTCAATAACATCTCTTGTGCCAGCTGTTTGTGCAGTATTGATCTCAGACGTACTGACAAAAGTAAAGAGATCCTGACGATAATAGAGTGCTATATCTTGAGAGGCTGATTGGTTAATAAAACTAGCTCCGGTCCAAGAATTTGGCTCAATGATATCTAGAACATCAGACTTAAAATGAGAAAAGCCCGTCTGCCCCGACACTTCCTGCGCTATAATTAGGTCTGGTTCAATAAGACTAATTATTGATCTAAAATCATTTTCACGATCATTTTCATCTTCAAAATTCAAAAGATTATAGGTCAAAATTCTTACTGTACTTGCTTCTATTAAAGAGGCCGATAAAAGAATAATAGATAGTAAACGATAATTTTTAATCAATAGTCGCATCAATAAGGCCAATAGTAATATCATTGTGATTTTTCAAAGGGATCTGGCTGTGATTCTTCAAACTAAGTTTTTCTGAGTCGCTTAAAAAACCCAAATGCTCTAATACTTTCATGGTCGCAGGAGAAAGTGCTCTAAAATTCCCGTCCAATACCTTCAGGGCTATACCAACAGATCCTCTATCCGGACTACGCACTGAGACGCCTCTAATGGCTTCGCCACCAATCTTAGTTACTGCTTTCCCCTTTAGTGCTTTTATAAAATCAGTATCAAATCCTCCAGTTCCAGAAACCAAAAAAGGAAACCTAACCATAGAATCATAAGCAAGATTTAATTCTTGAAACCTGGATGATCCAAAAATTTGATATAGATTAGCCATTTCCGTTAACGTTAAAAAAGGTGTCGGAGCCGAACAGCCATCGATGCTAGTTGAAATTTTATCCAGTCCTGTATATTCTTTAAGTAAAGAAAAAATATTTTTTTGCACAGGGTGGTCCTTTTTAATATAACCATCCACCGTGGTTCCAAGGTGACGAGCCAAGGCTAGCATTCCTGCATGCTTTCCACTACAATTATTATGAAGCGCAAGAGCAGGTCTTTTTTTTTGGACCATTTCTCTGCGACTAAATTGATCAGATGGATAATGCACACCACACTCATAAGCATCAATACTAAGACCAAGGCTGTTAATCATTTCTTTGGCTGTTTCAACATGCTTTTTTTCACCACGATGTGAGGCACACATAAGCGCAATATGTTTTTTTGAAAATCCTGCTCTGGCTACTGCTCCAGATCTAATAACCGCAGCAGCTTGGAAAGGTTTAAATGCGGATCTGAAGCATGTATAATAATTTGGATCACCAGAGGAAAAAATTATTTCTCCACTTGCATCAACCGCTACAGCATATACTGAGTGGATGCTCTCAACATGTTTACCCCGTTTGACTCTACAATTAATTAACACTATCTACTGATACTATTTTTGAGGCATTTTCAAATTCATAGCCTTGACTAATTAATTCTGGTATTTTTATTCTTAGGACATCAAGGGTACTCTTCTTTACATGCCCAATGCCAACAGCGTACCCATCACGCTCTGCAATCTCAGCCAGAGAAAGCAGTTGTGATATGATTTTCTCTTCTTCAGGGTCATTATCTAGAAACACATTTCTCTTTGCAAATGGAATACGCCATGAACGCATAACCTCCTCCGCAACGGTTTCAGGTGTAGTACGACTATCAATAAAAAATTTGTTTTCTTCTTTTAAAGCTTCTGCTACATAATTCATAATCTTTAGATCTGCAGTAGCCACTGAGCCTTGATGATTATTCATTCCTATGGCCTGTGGGATCTGTTCAAAAGCAGTCCTTATTCTGTCTCTAACTAACACAGAATCCAAATCTCTAAGTAAAACAAAATTTTCTTCTCCTCTATTATCTCCCGAATTTTCCATTGGCATGTGAACAATTATTTCAAATCCCTTTTCTGAGGCCTTTTTTGAGAAAGTAGTGCTATATGCATGGCCGGGAATAACGGCGCAAGTAAGCTTTATATTTAAGTTTAGAAATCCATCTGATATTTCATCATTTCTGTAACCAAAATCATCAATGATTAATATTATTTTACCTTTTTTGATTTTTGGTTGATCATTCGAATATATCTTTTCTTGATTTCCAAGATTAGACTCTCGCTCGACCTCCTCTCTTGACTCCACAACCAATGGCTCTTCAATAGAAATCCTTTTTATAACCACCAATAGTATTACTATAATTAAAAGTAAAAAATAAATGAAGGGTGTACGAATATCCATCCTGTTTAAGGTAATGAAATTTCAATAGATATTGATTGAGGGTAACCAATATTTTGGGACCCAAATCGAATTCCATAGCGTATACTGTATCCCCTTGATTCTAAACCAAATCCGGTCGAGGAATTAAATGTATCTTGACTAAAAGAAGAACCGGCCATAATGATTAACGATTTCCATTGGAAAGTATTTCCCAAACAGAGTTGGTAACTATTTGAATATTTATTCCACTCTATGGTTGCATTAATATTATCAACATAATTTTTAAATTGGATCTTTTTTCCAATTCCTGCCATAATACGATTAGGAAGGTCTGGTTTTACAGATTCAAACTTAGACATAGTCCCTAGATTTAATACTGAAATCCCTATGGAAGTAGTCCTACTCAAATTATATAAATATCCTACTCCAAGTATATATCCAGTCGCGCTTTGGTTAAAGATTCCCATTTGCACTCTAGAAAATGATAAACCATAAGAACCGTTTCCTAGATCTGAGGAAAATCCTATAGTTGCAGAAAGCCCAAATGCTGAAAAATATGCTTTCGGTTTATCGACAGGCCTGTCGTCTCTAAGCTCTAAATCAGATATGTCCGTATGGTCTAATCTAATATGTAGAGTACGACTCTTAAGCCTCTGAGTATAAGATAAATGAGAATTTGAAGAACCTGCTAGCCATGAACCCATAGAAATTGAGAGTTTCGGGCTAGAAGACTGCACATTATACAAAGCTGGATTAACCGAAAAAGAAAAATTTGCTGTTGGATGACTGCCTATTGCAAGTTCTTGGGCTGTCGATGGTAACGTTAAAAACTGAGTCCCAACCGCTAAAATTGGCGCTAAACAAAGTTGCCATATTTTAAAAACGAAACGCATAAGAAATTGTATGTGCTCCTTGGGAAGCCCAATCTATAGAAAAAGAATAATCAAGATAAGAATCTAGTGGCCGAATCATATCATACTGATACCCAAAACCAAATCCAATTCTGTTATTACCAAATCCACCTCTAAATTTGTACTGTTTTAGAATAGCATATTCTAGCCCAACCCTGGGAATTATGCCTGCATAATTCTCGTGGTCAGTAATAACTCCTAGATCCCCCACTAACAAGAGCCCATCAAATTCAGCCCTGGATCCAATTCTATATATAGTTGGGAAATCATCTTTATATGGGCTCCCCATAGAAAACACATCATTTGTATTCCACTGATAGTTTGAACTCATGTCTTGAACCATAATACCTATGGTATTGCTTTCACCGGTATTTATAAGAAAACCTATATCAAAACCAATTCCTGAACCAGTTAATTGATCCTCCAAAGTTATTGGCAATTCGTTACGCAGTATTTTAATATTAGAACCAAATGAAAGCCACGGTAAAATACGGATTGCAAAAGTAACTACGAAGGCATACTCTCCTGTCTGCATTATTTCTGTTTTTTCTCCAGCGCTAGTACGACCCTGTATATTAGTTACCCCTGAATTAATTACAGATAAACCTAGTCCTGCAGTCGGAGGGAGTGGGGAAACAATGCTTGTAGCAGCAATCCTACGGTCTAGTGTCAAATTAGAGTAGGTAAAACCAACTTCTCTATCAATTAAAAATGCGGCCCAAGCCGGATTATGAAAAACAGAAAAACCATGATCAATATCAGCAGTAAATCCACCACCCATTGCCTGAGAACGAGAGGTCATACCCATCCTCAAAAAACCGCCGGAAAAACTAGCCCAGTTTTGAGCATTTGCAGATACAATAAAAAATAATAAAAAAATAGATTTCTTCATCATTTTACAAGAATAAACTTTGTCCACCTTAGGCTCATCGTTTTATTTTTTGTTGAGGAGTAATTAAGACTTGCAAAATACACTCCGTTGGCAACATGGTTACCATCTTGTCCCCTTCCATTCCACTTAATTGCACCTCGATAATCTTCCAGATCATAATTTTTTTTATGAACTTTTTCCATGGCAAAATTATAAATATTAAGGTCTAACTTTTCACTTGTAATTGTCCCCGTATGGAAGCGGACAAAGCCATCACCCTGCATCTGATTATGAATTCTAGGAGAAAACGGATTAGGGTATGCATAAATTTCTTCAGTATCAAAATCAGCTTGGAATATAGACCAATCAGAGCCATGAATATCACTTGAAAGGCCAACCCCATCAGGAGAACCAAGCCAAATTCTATTTGAAACCCCTCTTGAATCTATCGCAGCTGTGTATACTACATCACTAATTATTTGCTTCTGCGATAACATTACCCTATCCACAGGTGCGTCAAACTTAGCCCAATTAATTCCATCTATACTCTTCCAAAGACCAGATTTTGATGAAACAAGGACCAATGAGTCTTTAGAAGTAATATTGTATATTCTTTCACCAATAAGAGCTGTCTCCCAAGTCTCCCCACCATCACGAGTATAGCTCAGGCCCCTCTCTTCGCCTGGTGAATCTGCATTTACAGTCGCAGCCCAAATAGTAATCTGACCCATCCAATATTGCTTTGCTAGCCCGACCACAAAATTCCCAGATAGTCCATGCTCAGGGTATGAGTAGTGCTTCCACCTAATACACTCAATAGAATTATCGCCAAATAACGTATCTCGAACAATTAAACCGCGATTAATGCCATTTGCCGTTCCTACCCAGACTGTATCCCCGTAGGCAAGCACAGAAAAGGCTTTGTGATTGTGATTCCCATTATCAATTGGATCTCGAGGATTTAAATAATAATCTTTTAAAACAAATGGCCCCTCTGTTGAGTCATATAGAGCTGGATTACAAAGATCTAGGTCTAACTGAGAGTCAAGTGGTAGGGGTATATGTCGCCATTCATTCCTCGAAAAATTGTAATTTCTTAACCCCCCAGCCCAACTTGCTGTCCAAAAATAATCCTTGGTCACACTCACATCATATGTAACATTGGCCTGTGGAACTGTAACAGGTAATTTCCTAAACTGTCCGACTCCACCTATAAGATCTATAGAATCAAGATCAGTATCCATAGGCTGATCAAAAAATTTCCATGCAATACCATTTGTATCCTGAGCTGAAAATGTGACCGCAAGCCCCAAACCCATCTGAATATCTCCATCATCTCCAGAAAATGCTACAACCATTGTATCCCCATATACGGCAATTGCCGGAATCCCACCATTGGGCAAAAATACTATTTCCTGACCGTCAGCTAGTGAGTCTGATGAGGACTTGTATGTAAAAACTCTAGTCCCATCATGGACGGCCAAACCTCTTCCCGTTCCAAACCAAGTTAAAGAATCACCTAACAAACGAATTTCAGCAACTACATTGCTAGATAATCCTTCATCTACTAAAGAATCATTGAATACTTCATTTAAAAAATATCTACCTGGTATAGATTGACTTTTTATAAGAGTAACTATAAAAAAGTACAATAAAATTGGAAACTTTCTTGAAAAATAAAATTTATTCATACACAATTAAAGAATCTCTCTCGGAAGTAAAAAGACCTCCCCAATCATTAAGGAAAAATGTGGCATAGTATTTTCCAATAGGGTTTTCATTTCCTATTGTTATTAATCGTGAGAAAGTTCCATCGTTTGCGATTCCATCCCACAATGAAATATTTTCATCACTCTTATTTCCATCATCGTAAAGGAATATAGGCTCGCCATTATTTGCGTATGAGCCATCAGGCTTTTGAAAAAAAAGATAACAACTACGGATATCATTTAATCCATTAGGATCAAAAACATTTATAAATATACTATCTATTGCATAATAGTTTGGTTGACTTGGGTGCAACATAGAATCGGGAAAAACTATTGATAAAATTTTTGGCATTAGATTCCCAATTTCAAATGAGTCTGATTGGGTAACAATTTTATCCGAGCTTGTAAGTATGTAGTCAGCAAATACCTTGCCAGAGTCATTGCCGATTGCATTTTTGATCGAACTGGTTGAATCATTTTTGACTTTTAAAGAATACATTCTGTCATTAATTATTATATCACCATCTATACCATCATCATTTAATATTAATGAATCAGGTGAGTTTGAGATATTTGTTCCATACCATAATACAGAGGCTTCAACATTAGAACTACTTAGATAGTCGGTATCAACGGTCATTGAAAAATATAACATTCCCACATCCTGGTGGAAAGTAAACTGTGTATCTAAAATTTCACTTGACTCAATAGAATCATTGTTTTCAGAACATGATAAAATCAGCCCCATGAAGATAAAAATAATTTTTGTTCGAAATCTCATAAAACCAAAATAGTATTCCACTAAAATTACTTTAAATTTTTTAAACTACTATTGTAAATATAGTCTACAATTAATTCACCAACCTGCCCGAGGCTTTCTGCACTACAATTTTCAGGGATATCATTCAAAGTATGCCAGTAATTAATATTTTTGTTAGGATATCTAAAATCAATAATATTTATTGCCGGGATACCGGCAATTTCATGTAATGGAACGTGATCATCATATATGGGAATATCTAGTCTATATTCAAACGCATTTAAACCCATTTCTTTGGCCCGACTCCATAACTTTTTAACTAATGTTGGATGAAACCTATATGAATTCCGTTCAATCGGAATATTCAATTCTTTGTCACCAACCATATCAAGGTTTATTGCCTCATTGGGTTTAGGTATTGGTAAGTTCCTTGCAAAAAAATCCGATCCCCTACAATAGGTCCCGTTTTTTCCTGCGACACCGAGATCTTCGGCATCAAAAAACACCAAGCTAACCCCAATAGGCGGTCGATTTTTTGAAAAAATTCTAGCGAGCTCAAGTAAAATAGCTACGCCCGAGGCACCATCATTTGCTCCCAAAATTGGTTTATCGTGATTTCTTTTATCTTGATCGCTATCAGCCCAAGGTCTTGTGTCCCAGTGGGCAGAAATTATTGTTTGAAATTCACTCTCTGGATTAAATCTACCTATCAAGTTTTGAGAATTATATGAGATCTTATTTTTTTGTTCCTGAAAAGTAAAATCCTGATATATAACGGTATCAGAAAAGGTTTCCAATTTTTCAGCAATGAAAGCTTTGCAAGAATAATATCCCTCTGAACCAGGATTTCTAGGACCAAATTCACACTGCTTCAATAATAATTTATAAGCATTGGTTTCCTGAAAATCAGGGACAGCATTTTGGCATGAAATAAAAGTAAATAAAATAATGAAATAAATAGTTTTCATAATATAATTATCCTGATATAGAAAGATTTACATCAAAACCAAAGTCTCTATCAATCTTTTTACCTGCTGTCCTACTATCACTTTCACGATATTCATATCTTAACCCCCCGCTTACTCTTGTATTAAATTGATAAGAAACCCTTAGACCCGCTTTCCAGCTTTCAGTAAAAATTCCTTCTTCAAAATCTATTTTATCACCAGATCTAAATTCTCTACTATCATTTAAATCAAAATTCATCGTAAAACTCATTGTATTATTAAACTTAACATCACCATAATATGGGATAGGCAATGTGATACCACCCCTATGAGAATATGTTCCTGTGGAAGTATAACTATTATCTTCCCTTAGAGTTATACCTGCAGGTGTTTCATCAAGCGTCTTGTTCCGATTATGTCTAAAAGTAATTGAAATATTTTTCTTTAATGTCATATTGATGCCAACTAAAGGTGAAAAATTTCTACTAATTCTAGCCGATCTTTCGTTTTCTTTATATTCTTCAATAAAACTATCAAAGTTAAGGGGATCAATTTTTCTTGCCTGAATATTTTCAAATTGCCATGACCTATTTTCTTTTCCTGAGTAACTGTGTTCTAAAGATGCATTTTTAGCTAACCAACTAATAACAGGCAATTTTTCTAAACCGCTTATTCTAAAGCTCCAACCAGGCAACGGAGACCCTTGGTCTAAATACTTTCCATATGCTAAATAATCCCTCTGAACAGAAATTTGTTCCAACCCAGATGTAGAACGATTAGTTGAAAGATTTTGTGAGTAGTTCAAGTTAATTGATATCGATCTAGTTAGTTTTAGTCCACTACGTATTGAACCATCGCGCTTGTGATCCCAGTTCCCCTTATTTGTACCAACCTCATCAGAATGTTTTAGGTTGTGCTCAGGAATCCAGCCAAATTTATATCCTACGGGAACAGCACCAATGATCTGATTTCCCGTACGATTCAATGTTTCTGTATAACTAAGGCTAATGGGGTTGATTTTTCCAAAAATATTATGTAAAAAGGTTAATGGCTTAATATCTTTTCTCTCTTTGGCTGGTTTATTGTTCTTTGATAAGTTCTGATCTCTATTCCTAGACCTCGATCTCGATGTTTTTCTAGATGCACCTGATTTCGATGGTGGTTTATATAGAAATTCAAATAATTGAACCGGTGTTAAACTAAAATTTGAACTAAAACGCAATTGAGTACTTATATTTTGTCCCTCCCGAGTTAAATCATCGTTCCACCTATAATTAGCAGAATAATTAAATGAAGGCTTTAGCCATTTCATTATAGTAGGATTAAAAGAAGTGTTTAAGCCTTCCGTAGTCTGAGTAACTGTTCCAGGATCGAAGTCTCTTAATGCTGTCCACGCATAGCCTCGATATTCATTCAATTTGCTCTGCGCTGTCCAAGAATATTTAGATGATAAACTACCTGTAAATTTATAGTCAAGGTTTAAGGATCTATCCAATCCAAAATTATAGCTGTCTGGTGATCTAGTACCTGTTCTTGTTTTATTCCAATTAAGTTTTTCGCTAATATTAAAAGACGTCCTAAAGGCAGATGGAGCATAGTATAATTGAAAATCGCTTAAAGAGCTGGTAAATGAGGGCCAATCTTTTGTCCATGCAAATGGTTTTATATAATTATCTCTTCCTAGTGGAATATTATATGAGACTTTTCCTGTATACGTTTCTGAATGCTTTTGAAGATATGTTATATCAGAAGATTTTGACTTAGATGCACTAAAACTCAATTGAACATTATCAATCGTATATTTTATTAATTTGTTATCAGACTTTCCTGTTTTTGATAATGAAGTGCTTAAACTAATTGTTTCACTAAGGTTAAGAATTGAATCTGGTGGTGAATCTGGATTTACTAAGATATCTTCTCCTGGAAAATATTTTGGTCTGCTTTGGTTCCGAGTTAATGAGGTATTTATAGGTATAGATAATCCAAGGGAACGTGGTAGAAACCGATGAAAATCTAATCTCGCAGATAAATTTAAATTTTCAGATGTATTATTGCTATTTGACAAACGTTCTTGTAAGCGATGGTAGTCAGCATCCTGACGACTATATACAAAATTGGCTGTACCCAAATCTGACAATTTAAGATTAGACTGAAAACGCATAGCCACACCTTTTTCCTTCTTAACTCCGCTGAGTCGCAATTCATCTAGCCACAATTCACCATTTATAGGTTCATCCCCTGTATTAGTGACACCCACCATAAAATATTGTAATCTATTAAGCGCAGGCTTACCAACAATTTTAATCCGTTTTCCCGTATTTTCACCCAATTGATTCCTATATATATATTGCCTAACATTAGATGAATCAAGGATAAGGTCAGAAACATTTTTTCGATCTATATTTGCTGTGTCTTGCTTCAAGGTTGTCAGCCAGTCTAAATCAATTTCAAAACTATTTCGTTTTTCATCCTCATCCCAGCCTGAATAAATTGGATTCGTTACCTCATAGTAATCATTTCCAAGACCAAAACGTAAAAACACCTCAACGTCAGTCTCCAAAGATGTAATCCAAGGACTATCACCGTGGACATACATCTTCATAAAGTCATAAGTCATAAAACTTTTCTTTTGATTATCATTTAATGTGTACAAAGTTTTTTGTGTAATACCAGTATGCTTTGGTGGCAATTGGTCAAATTTTAGAACAAGGGACTGCTCCTTAGATCGTATATCATTGAGTTGATCATATTCGCCTTTCACTCCCTTTGGCGGAATATAATCTGAATTATCTTCTGTATTTATCACTGCAATTTTAAAAGATGGATCTAAGTTTTCAAAAAGCAGGGAGTCATCTCCGACAATCCCCATCTCCTGCCATTCATTGCCAACAACTTCCATTTTTGCAATCTCAAGAAACCCTGGTATCGAATCAAATCCAGAAACAGAAAGTCTAACATATCGAATTTCGTTCCACTCAATGTTTTTTACTTTTTTAAAATCTGTAAGCGGAATACGAAACAGTCTCCAACCTGTAAGCTGATTATTCTTCAGAGTTTGTCCTGCAAGATAGGTCGTATCAGTTAACTGAAAATTAACCGTAAAATAGTCGTTAGTTTTATCCAAAAAGGTAGACCTATCAAGATCTTCTGTATCTGGATACTTACCACCCTCCTGAATCCTAGTACCCGTACCATTGCCTTCAGTCCCGTTTACTTTAGTATAATCATCACTACCTTGTTGATAGTCCCAATTATCACCATTTGGGTCATCTGCGTTTTCTACTTGCGGATTGATTAAACTAAAGTCATTCTGACCAAAATATTCAAAATAAGTAAGTCCAAGATTATCCAAACAACCTCCCCAACCATCTTCATAATCATCTTCACACCCATCAATACCTGTGTCTTCATCATCCTCAAGAAACCCGTTCCCCAGTGTCAGACCCGCAGAAGGAATGTCTTCAGTATTTAGTTTCCCATTCCCATCAGTATCCTCACTTATTTTACCTAAATCAATAGATAAATTCCCTTCATCACCTCTTAACCATATTTCAAAAAATTTACTCTGTGTTTGGTCATAGTCTCCTGAGTATAAAGCGGTAGTCATCCCAACCCAAATTGAATCTTTATCAATGCTTGATTGGTGTGGTTTTGATTTATATCGCATTATAAGAACATCTGTTGTTTCATTTCCTGCTCTTATAGATGTTGATTGATTTGGCCAAATTTCATTCGTCCTATATGGAATATACGGATTATACCAATTTAATTTTCCTCTATAGCGCTGGTTCCTCTCACCTTGAAATGCCTCTAAATAATCATCATAAACAAGAGGAGATGAAGCCTCTTTCCAAAACCGCCTCTGTATTGAAGGGGAAGTCGTCCGCTTTGCACCTTCAAAATCATCTATGTATGCTACACCATTTGGGTCACCTGTTTCAGGACTATTTAATGCATTGGGATTTGGTAATACTTGTGCAATTTCACCCTCTACAGCAATCGTTGATAATTTCTCTGCTTCAATAAGTGGGAGTCTATCCAAACTCCTGGTTAACGCATCCAAATCCCACTGGTACCTACCATTAATATCCCAAATAAAATTTCTTGTTGGCTCATACCCCACCTCTACTTTTTTATTCATAATTGATTGATTAAAATATAATGCAGTAGCCCCTATAAAGGAGTTTTTTTGATTGAAATCCATTTGCGCTCTGGTTCCAAGTATGGTTTTTTTATCAAAAGAGACCATTTCTCGCTTATCAAATTTTATATTTAGTTTTGCGTTTGGATCATTTGAAGCATCTCCCATCATCACAAGTGTTCCAGTAAAATAATCTATCTGATAATCAATTCCCCTTTTTAAGATAACACCATTCTTGGTTACTTCCTCGCTTCCTTCAACTAACATAAAACCTAGATTAATTGTAGAGCTTTGATTGGTATATTTAGCTTCAATCATCCAACGATGGTCACCATTTGTAATTGAAGAAACAGTAGACTTATAAATAGCGCCAGTACCAAGCTGATCTTGCAAAAATTCTGAAGAATTCCCACCATCAATAGAATCTAAAGGCGCGAATGGATGTAACCATGGTAGCATTAATTCTCCATCAATCATGTTTACTATATTGGTCATTTCTTTATCTATAATCTCATCATAGTTTCTTGATCCGTTTTCATCAGTACTATCTAAACCAAATAGGGTGATATAAGGCAAGCTCGTTGCTTGATCTCTTTCAGTTACTGGAGTAGCATTTTTATTATATATTTGAACTTCGAAGCCTTCAGGGTTTATTTTTGTAGTCCCTAAATAATAAACGTTCTTAAACATTAGAGGCCAGGTTGGATGATTTGGATGACTATTTCTTGGCTTTAACATCATCAACGATAAATTAGTCCCCAAAGAGTCTGGGCCATTCCCAACAACGAGCACCGTGTCACCAGTGTATCTATCAGCCAGAACAAATGTACAGCCTAAAATATCTTGAGATACATGATCCCTAACACGAATAAAGCCTAGGTCCTGACTTAAATAATAATTTGTTCCTTGTTCCAGTAATAAAAAACTTCCTTCCTCATTATCATCAACATAATTTGTATCCGTTGGATTTAAAGGATTCACATATGCAGTCCCCGTCATCGCGCTGGCATCATTTACATTAATTGATTTATAAAGCTCAAAGTTTTTTACTACCATATTTCCTATTAAATGTAAACCATCTTTAAGTGGATAGAATGGCGGTATATTTATTATCTGGCTGTTTATTCCATTTCTAAACCACTCATGAATAAAGAAATATCTATTCTTTATCCAATCAACATCCCTAATCTGCTGAGTGTTGGATTGCCCTCCTCCTTCCCATTCAGACTGTTCTTTCTTGGTCTGTTCTATTGAGGCAATCGCAGTAATATCAACAGGACCTAGTTTTGATACTGATTTAATTCCAAAAAGGCCCTGATTTTTTCCAGAGAAAGTAACATATTTTGTTGACGGCAAAGATAAAGAAATATTACCCGCCTCTACTTTTTGAACAATATCATCTTCATGTCCTTCATATGCAATACGTATATTATTTTCCCAATCAAAATCTCGTTCTGAATCTTGATCCATACTAACAGTAATACGATCTCCAATCTTTCCTTGTATATTCAGATTTTGTTTTTGATCAAACTCTAGATGAGTATTTTGAGTTTGATTAAGCGTAGATCTGACCAATTCTTGTTCCTGAAATACCATTTTCCCATTAATATTTACATTCCCGCTTACCCTTAGTGATGCTCTTCCCAAATTACCAATATCAACACCAACGACTTCAATCATTTGCCCTCTTCTTTTGCTGCTGTCTTTAGATTTTTTTTGTAAAATTTCAATAAACTTTTTATGCCAGTTTCTCTTTTGCATTTCTTTTAAATACCATTGAACTGTTGTGGTAAATGGTAAAAGTGATATTTCGTCAAAGCTTTTTCTTATTGTTATTTCAGACCAGTCCCATGAAACCTCTATAATCTGATCTTTCTTATTATACGGAAAATCAATTAATCCTATTGGAGCTTTAAGAGAATCTATTGGCTGAACCAACGTTATTCTAGAAATAGGGAATGGATCTGTAATTATTTTTGATTCTTGAAAATAAGAATTTGATGGGAGATTAAATAAATTATTAGAATAAAATTTTCCAAAACCTTGGCTATAAGCTAGAGTAAAGATAAAAAGCACCCATAGACATGACCGCATAATCTGCCTTGGTAAAATTTTATTTTTTTTATTAAACTGCAATAATAAGCTTTTATTTAACTAATAGCGTTTTTCTATATAGACTCCTTTATTCTGTAAAATATTTTTTAATAATCTTTTTCATTTTCTTCAGAGCAACAGATCTGTGACTTATTTTATTTTTTTTCTCGGTGCTAATTTCCGCTAAAGTTTTACCTATATCCTCTACAAAAAATACGGGATCATAACCAAAACCATTTAACCCTTTTGGCTCATTTGTGATAACTCCCTCTAAAACACCATCGGTTGTTAATTCACTGTTTTCTGTTACAAAACTAATTACAGTTCTAAATCTGGCTGCTCGTTTTTGAATTGGTACACCATCTAAATCATGTAATATTTTTTTCAAATTTTCTTCATATGTTACATTGTCACCTGCATAACGTGATGAAAAAACTCCAGGAGCACCATTTAAAGCA
>CAYFIF010000019.1:0-18565 GCA_964343085.1 uncultured bacterium
TGCTAGAAGAGGCTTTAGGATCCGGCAACGTTATTGCCAAGGTTTCTGCTGATCTAGATTTTGAGCAAGTAGAGCGTACCGAAGAAATTTTTGATCCAGACTCTCAGGTCGTTCGCAGTGAAAATCAGATTTCAGAAAGTTCTACCGGCGCAATTCCTCCAGGAGGTGTCCCAGGTGTTCAGGGACTGGTTCCAAACGGCGAAGATGCTAACGGATCAAGTGGCCAAGCAGCTCAATTCTTAGCAATCCAAACTATAGCAAAAGCGGGAGACAATATAGTTTCATCAAGCTATCTATATGGTGGAACCTATAATCAGTTTAAAGTTTCACTTCCTCGATTGGGAATCGATGTGCGTTTTGCTAATGGAGATGACCCAAATTCAATTGAATCATTAATTGATGATAATACCAAAGCAATTTATCTTGAGAGCATAGGAAACCCTAAATACAGCGTACCTGATTTTGAAGCAATATCAAATGTTGCCAAGAAACATGGGGTCCCTGTTATGGTTGACAATACTTTTGGAATGGGTGGCTATATATGTAAACCAATAGACTATGGAGTAGATATTGTAGTTCATTCTGCAACTAAGTGGATAGGTGGCCACGGTAATACTATTGGTGGAGTAATTATAGATGCCGGAACTTTCCCTTGGGATAATGGTCGATTTCCAGAATTCACCTCACCATCTCCAGGCTACCATGGAATGAATTTTTGGGAAGTATTTGGTCCCGATGGTGTGATGGGCGCAAATATAGCATTCATTATTAGAGCACGTGTTGAAGGTTTAAGAGATTTTGGACCTTCACAGCATCCTTTTGGTTCATTCCTTCTATTGCAGGGTTTAGAAACATTATCTTTGCGCGCTCAGAAACATTCTGAAAATACTATGGAATTAGCAGAATGGTTACAAAATCAAAGCAATGTTAAATGGGTAAGCTATAGCGGTCTTGAAAATCATCCTTCGCATGAAAATGCAAAAAAATATCTGACAAATGGTTTTGGTGGTGTACTTTCTTTTGGTATTTCTGGTGGTATGGAATCAGGTAAGACCTTTATAAATAGTGTCGAACTTGCTAGCCATTTGGCCAATGTTGGTGATGCAAAAACGTTAGTAATTCATCCAGCATCAACCACGCATCAACAACTAAAAGATGAAGAAAAACTAGCTTCAGGTGTTACAGATGATTTGATTCGCGTTTCTGTTGGTTTAGAAAATATAGAGGATATTAAAGCAGATATAGCACAAGCTTTGGCTAAAGCATCAAGTTAAATAAATAATCTAAAGAGAGGGTAATGTTATAAATTAGATATTGCCCTCCTTAGAATATTTATTATTATGAAAATTTTAATACTTAATCTAATGCCAAATAAGATTGAGACAGAAAGGCATTTGAAAAATAGTTTAAATACAGGTGCTAAAAAAATTGATTTTACATTTTTAAGGACTGCTTCATATCAATCAAAAAATTCCGATTTTGATTACCTAAAACAAAATTATAAAGTCTTTTCTGAAATCGATAATGAAAAATTTGATGGCTTTATATGTACTGGTGCGCCGGTTGAAACTTTACCATTCAAATCTGTAAAATATATAAATGAATTAAATAAAATCATGAAATGGGCTCGGGAAAATACCAAGTCATCATATTATATATGCTGGGGTGCAAATGCGGCTTTGTATTACTTTTATGGTATAGAAAAAATTATTTATAAAAAAAAATTTTCCGGGATCTTCGAACACGAAATAGTAGATTCTAATTCAAAAGCTATAAGAGGATTAAATGGCAAAATAAAGATTCCTGTTTCAAGATTTGCTGGAGTTCGAAAAACAGATATTGATTCCGAAAAAGATTTAAATCTACTCCTTTATTCTCAAGAGTCAGGTCCATGCTTAATTGAAAATACTGCACACAACGAATATTATAATTTTAATCATTTTGAATATGAGGCGAATACATTATTAAATGAATATGTTCGAGATAAAAAAAGTGACATGGAAATAAATATCCCAATAAACTATTTTCCAAATGATAATCCAAAGAAAACTCCCGTAAACTGTTGGGAGGAAAATGGAGTAGTCTTTTTTAATAATTGGCTGAATAATTTTAGTTCTAAGTCTATATAAATAAGATTTTAATATTTCTACCTTATTCAATTTAATTTTCAGCCCTGAGAACTGAGCTTTATATAAATTTATTATACAAGCTTCAAAATAAAACTAAAAATTCTTTACAGTTTTTATGAAAATAAAAATATTAAAATTTGGTGGTTCTTCAATTGCTAATGCTGAGAAAATTTCTTTTGTTTATGATATAATTAAACAAAAGTCAAACTCGTATAATTATGCTATTGTTTTTTCAGCCCTTAAAGGGGTAACAAATAAATTACATTCCCTAGCCATTTTAGCTAGTCAAAAAAAGAAATTTGAATCTGAAATAAATGAATTAATCGCTCTGCATATAAATTGTATAGATCAACTGAGTTTTAGAGATGACAAAAAATTAAAAGACAAGGTAAAAATGTACTTTGATAATCTAAAATTAGATCTAAACTCTCTTAAATTAAAAAATGAGCTATATTCTAAAGATTTGGATAAAATATTATCCTATGGTGAATTTTTATCCACCCTTATAATTTCAGATTATTTTAATAATCAAGGTTTAGACTCAGAACAATTAGATGCTAGAAAATTAATTCTTACAGATGACACATTTGGAAACGCATTTGTTCATTATCAAAAATCTTTCACAAAAATCAGAAAGTACTATGGTAATCGGGAAAAATTACAAATAATCACCGGTTTCTTAGGTGCCACAAAGGATGGTGAAACTACCACCATTGGGCGAAATGGCTCAGATTACACCGCTACAATTTTTGGGGCAGCTTTAAATGCCAAGGAGATTGAGATATGGACAGATGTTGATGGAATACAATCCGCCAATCCAAAATTAATTAAAAATTCTCTAACAATTTCAAGAATTACATATGAAGAAGCAATGGAACTAGCGCATGCTGGAGCTGATGTAATCTTCCCTCCATCCCTAATACCAGCTTTATACAAAAATATTCCTATTTTTATAAAAAACACATTGAATCCAAATAATAACGGTACAAAAATTTTTAAAAAATTTAGAAATAATAGAAATGTCATTGTTGGTATTTCATCCCAGTCAAATATATCTTTAATTAGACTTCAAGGTGCTGGCCTTATCGGTGTAAAAGGAACTATCGGAAGAATATTTTCATCACTCGCAAAAGAAAGAATAAATATTAGACTTATCTCGATGGCATTTAGTGAACACTCGATTTGCTTTGCAATAAATCCCATATATAATAATAAAGCAATAAAAGCACTCCAAAAAGAATTTGATAATGAAATCAAAAACAAACAAGTAGATCAGATACGCTTAGAAAAAGATTTATCTCTCGTTGCAGTGGTTGGTGAAGGTATGCGCCAAAACCCAGGAATTTCTGGGCGTGTTTTTACAACATTAGGAGAACATGATATAAGCGTTATTGCAATTGCTCAGGGATCTTCAGAAAGAAATATTTCCTTTATAGTCCAAGATAAAGATATTTCTAAAACACTACTAAGCCTTCACAATGAATTTTTTAAGCCACCTAAAAACACAACTGACGT
The DNA here is from genome assembly GCA_964343085.1 of uncultured bacterium. GTDB lineage: Bacteria > Fidelibacterota > Marinisomatia > Marinisomatales > UBA1611 > CAZLPW01. Next base: position 3,645 of record CAYFIF010000019.1, read on the forward strand.
TTACTTAGTTGGAGTTGGAAATATTGGAGGTGAGCTATTAAAAATAATAAACAGAAATCCTTCAAACAATTTTCGTATCGTTGGTGTAGCATCAAGTAAAAAAATGTTGTTTGAAAAATTTGGCTTAGAAATATCAAAAGCAAAATCTAATTTAGCATCTTCTGGTGAAGCTTTCTCATTAGATAGGTTCTTAAAAAAATTTAATTTTTCTAAAAATAAAAAAATATTTGTTGATTGTACTGCAAGTAAATCAATCGCAGAAAAATATACCCAAATAATTGAAAAAGGTTTTTCAATTGTTACTGCTAATAAAATAGCAAATACACTTGAACAGTCATACTATGATGAAATTAGAAGTAAAATAAAAATAACTAATAATAGTTTTCACTATGAAACAAATGTTGGAGCTGGGTTACCCGTAATCAGCACTCTGAAAAGTTTATTGCTAACAGGTGATAAAATTATAAAAATTCAAGGTGTATTATCTGGAACTCTAAGCTACCTTTTTAGCTCATTTGATGGGAAAATTCCGTTTAGTACGCTCGTAAAAAATGCGAGGGAAAAAGGGTATACAGAACCAGATCCCCGAGAGGATTTAAGCGGTTATGATGTTGCAAGAAAAATTCTGATATTAATTAGAGAAACCGGCGCAAAACTCAGGCTATCAGATATTAACATCGAAAATTTGGTCCCAGAAGAAATAGATAAAACAATTTCTGTAAAAGAATTTTTAATTATACTCAAAAAATTCGATCATAAATATTTAACAAAACTTAAAAATGCAAAAAAGAATAAAAAAGTTTTAAGATATATAGGGTCTTGGAATGGTAAAACTGCCAAAGTAGAGCTACAAGCAGTCGGACCTGAAAATCCTTTTTACAGCCAAAATGGAAGAGAAAATTTCATTTTAATCAAAACAAAAAGATATAATGATGTCCCTCTGATTATAAAAGGGCATGGTGCAGGCGCTGAAGTAACTGCAGCAGGAGTTTTAAGAGATATTCAATTATGCCTGAAATAAAAATAAAAAAAATAAACGTTAGTATCCTTGGCGCTACAGGCCTAGTTGGTCAAAATTTGATTAATATAATAATAAATCACCCTTGGTTTAATATTGTAGATCTGGCTGCATCTAAAAATTCAACGGGAAAGCCTTTTTATGATAGAGTTAAATCAGATTGGAATTTCTTTAATCCATTGCCTAATAGAATTAGACAATTAATTCTAAGAGATGCAAAAGATATTGATAATATTCCTAAAAATGTAGACTGTGTTTTTTGCGCAATTAGCCTTCCTGAAAAATCTAAAATTAAAGAACTAGAACTCAATTATGCTCGCAGGGGATATCCAGTAATAAGTAATAATTCTGCCAACAGAACTGATAAAGAAATTCCAATGATTATCCCAGAAATAAATCCTGAGCATTCAAGCGTAATTCCTTATCAACAAAAAATACATAATTTCCCAAAAACTGGATTCATAGCAGTAAAGCCCAATTGTTCAATTCAGTCATACTTAATTGCAATTCATGCCTTAATTAAAGCAGGTTATCCAATTAGTAAGGTACAAGTCTCTACTCTTCAAGCATTATCCGGAGCAGGACAAACCGGACTAAATTCAAAAAATTTTAAAAAAAATGTGGTCCCGTTTATAAAGGGAGAAGAAGAAAAAACAATTAATGAACCACTGAAAATTCTAGGCTCTATTTCTAAGAATGGAATAAAAAATATATCAGAAATCGAATTTAGTGCAACATGCACCAGAGTTCCTGTGATCATTGGCCATACTGCAATAGTCCATGCTTCTTTTAAAAACGAAATTCCATCAATAAAGCAGGCTTTATCAATCTTAAAAAACTATAAATCACCAGTGAAACAATTTGATTTACCAACTTCTCCTAAGCATCCAATAGTTTACTTAGACCAAATTGATAGACCACAACCAAAAATTGACTCATCTCTTGAAAATGGAATGCCAGTATCCATAGGAAGATTATCAAAAGACAAATTTTTTGATATTAAATTTATTGGTCTCTCAAATAACATAATACGCGGCGCATCCGGAGGAGCAATACAAATGGCTGAATTACTAATAAAACAAGGCTTTATTAATGTTGGGTGAATCCATAAAAGTAGCTGCTTCTGGAACTGTTGCGAATGTTTCTTGTGGTTTTGATTGCTTAGGCTATTCAATAGAAAAACCAAATGATATAGTAATAATAAAAGCGTCATCTAAGCCAAAAATAAAACTATCTGTAAAAGGAAATAAATCTGATAAAATACCCTTAATACCAGAAAAAAATACGGCTGGGAAAGCTATTATATCTATGCTAAATAGCCTAGATATAAAAAAAGGGTTTAATATAATCATTAATAAAGGAATCCCTCCTGGAAGTGGAATCGGATCAAGTGCAGCCAGTGCAGCTGCTGCACTCTTCGGAGTTAACCAATTACTAGATAAACCCTTAACTAATGAAGATCTTATAATTCATGGAATGGTTGGAGAACAAGTAGCATCCGGTAGTTTCCATGCGGATAATATTGCCCCTGCACTTTTAGGAGGAATAGTTTTAGTTAATAGTTACGATCCATTAGAAATACATAAACTACCAGTTCCAGATAATTTAATTAGCACGATTGCATTACCTGATTTTTCAATAAATACAAAAGAAGCAAGAGGATTATTGCCAAAAAAGGTACCACTAAAATCTGCGGTAAAACAAGCAAGTAACCTAGCTGCATTTACGATAAGCCTATACCAAAATGACTATAATCTTATGGGAAAAGCAATGACGGATTTTTTTGCTGAACCAGTTAGATCAGAACTTATCCCCGGTTTTAAAAGTGTTTATAATGTAGCAATGCATGCAGGTGCAATAGGATGTGGAATTTCTGGATCGGGACCATCAATTTTTGCTCTTTCTGAAAATAAAGATTTAGGTAAAAAAATTGGAGACTTAATGCATAAAGAATTTCAAAAAAACGGCATAAATAGTATTACTTACACTTCAAAGATTAATCAAAATTCTCCAATTATCTTGGACTAATTTAATTGAGATATTTCAGCACAAAAAATAAGAGATTACATTCTAATTTTAGAGAGGTTCTTTTTCAAGGGATTTGTGAAGATAATGGTTTGTTCATACCCGAGTTCATACCTCAATTGGATAGATCATTCTTTGATACTAAAATGAGTTACGATGAAACTGCTTATAATATGATGTATCCTTTTGTTAGTGATTTTTTTAACAAAACAGATCTATTAGAAATCACCAGCTCAGCCTATTGCTTTGATACGCCATTAATACATCTAAATAACAAACTATACATCATGGAACTTTTTCATGGACCTACCCTTGCTTTTAAAGATTATGCTGTAAGGTTTATGGCACGATCTATGGAAAAACTATTAGATAAAGAAATCACTATATTAGTTGCAACATCTGGAGATACAGGCAGCGCTGTTGCGAATGGCTTTTATGGATTGAAAGGTATAAAAGTAATAATACTATATCCTTCAAAAAAGGTAAGTGATATCCAAGAAAAACAATTGACCACATATGGTAAAAATATTTCTGCCTTAGAAATTTTAGGTAATTTTGATGATTGTCAAAGGATGGTAAAAAAAGCATTTTCAGATAGTGAATTAAAAAATAGATTGAACTTAACATCTGCAAACTCAATTAATATAGCCCGTTTGCTACCTCAATCAATCTATTATGTCTGGGCCTGGAAACAATTAAATCAAAAAAAATCACCAATAACTTTTAGTGTACCTTGTGGTAACCTTGGAAATATTACCGGTGGAATTATCGCAAAAAATATGGGTCTTCCTGTAAAAAAATTTATCGCCTCAACAAATTATAATAATGCCTTTCCAAATTATCTAGAAAGTGGAGTATTCTTTCCGAAACCATCAGTAGAAACTATATCAAATTCAATGGATGTTGGAAACCCTAGTAATATTTATAGAATTATGGCAATGTATAAAAAAGATATAACTAAGATAAGAAAGGATCTTTTAGGATTAAGCTTTTCCGATGAAGATGTGAAAAAGGAAATTAAAAAAATTAAACTAAATCATGATTATATTACGGATCCTCATACTGCAGTAGCTTTATTAGGAATGAAAAAATTTAGTTCATTTCAAAGAGAAACTAATTCCCAGGTAGTGCTAGCAACAGCCCATCCTGCTAAATTTTGCAATGTTGTTGAACCTATAATTAAACAGGAAATAAACATCCCAATCAGATTACAAAAATCAATGAAAAAACAAAAAAACAGTACTATAATATCTGCCTGTTATTCATCACTAAAAGAATTTTTAATCGAAACATAAGGAAAAAATATGAAATTTGATACAAAAGTACTTCACGCTGCTATTAAGCCAGAACCATTAACTGGCTCTATTCTTCCTCCTCTCCATCAGACCGCTACATATGTTTTGGAAGAAGTTGGAAAAGATAAGGGCTATGACTATACTCGCTCTGCAAATCCAACCCGCCAAATGATGGAAGATCATCTAGCTAAACTTGATAGCGGAAAATACGGTATCGCATTTTCAAGTGGAATGTCTGCAGTTGACAGTTGTTTGAAATTATTAAAATCTGGAGATCATGTAATTTGCTCTGATGATGTATATGGTGGGGTATCTAGATTATTTAATCAAGTTTTAGTTAATTATGATTTAGAATTCACATATGTAGATACATCATTCCCAGAGAAGATTGAAGAAGCTATTCGCGAAAATACTAAAATGATTTGGGCTGAAACTCCTACAAATCCACTTCTTAAAGTAAGTGACTTAAATGAACTAAAAAAAATTGCTAAAAATCATAACCTATTATTTGGTATTGATACCACATTTTCTACTCCAGCATTTCTTCGTCCATTGGAGTTTGGTGCAGACTTGGTTATGCATAGTACAACTAAATACCTTAGCGGACATAATCAACTTATAGGTGGAATAGTTATAACTAATAGAGAAGATTTAGCTGAGAAACTTAAATTTATGCAAAAGACGATTGGGGCTGTCCCTAGCCCATTCGATTGCTGGCTTACATTAATTGGTGTTAAAACTCTTGATCTAAGAATGAAAAAACATGCGGAAAATGCACAAGGTGTCGCGGAGTTTTTAGAAAATCATCCCAAAATAGCTTCTGTAACATACCCCGGCTTAGAATCTCATCCAATGCACCATGTAGCAAAAGAACAAATGAGCGGGTTTAGTGGAATGATTTCTTTTGAGTTAACAGGTGGAATTCCTGCTGGAAAAACTCTTATGAACAGTGTAGAGCTAGCTCAATTAGCTGAAAGTTTGGGATCTGTAGAAACAATGATCACTCACCCTGCTACAATGACACACGCAGAGGTACCAAAAGATGAAAGACTAGCACGTGGTCTTACAGATGGATTGGTCAGAATTTCTATAGGAATTGAAAATATGGACGATATAATTAAAGATCTTAATTCAGCTCTTGAAAAATGTTAGCACCGCATTGAATGAGTATCAGTAAATAATCTGATACTCATTCAATTTATTTTCCTATTCTAACTACAAGTTGTTTCAATTAATGCAGCGCAAACTAAATAGGGATCCATATTTGCCGAAGGCCGCCTATCTTCTAAATAACCATAGCCATCGTTAGCTGTTTGCATCGGTATCCTAATAGAAGCACCTCTGTCACTGACTCCATAACGAAATTCTTTTATACTACATGTTTCGTGTAGTCCAGTAAGCCTCTCATCATTGTGAGCCCCATAAACAGCGATATGTTCATCATGTTTTTTACCCAACTTTTTGCAAGCATCGTTAATAATATTTATGCCTCCTTTTTCTCGCATATTTTTTGTGCTAAAATTTGTGTGGGCACCTGCACCATTCCAATCACCCTTAACAGGTTTTGGATGTAAAGTCGCGCTTACTCCGTAATCCTCTGAGATTCTATATAAGATCCAACGTGATAACCATACTTGATCTGCTGATTCTAAAGGACCGAGAGGTCCAATCTGGTATTCCCATTGACCTGGCATAACCTCTGCATTTATTCCAGAAACCTCTAAACCTGCTAACAAACAGGCCTCCAAATGATCTTCCACAATATCACGGCCAAATACCTCATCAGCGCCAACACCACAATAAAAAGGCCCCTGAGGAGCAGGATAGCCTCCTTCTGGCCAACCCAGTGGATTCCGACCTTCAAATAAAGTATACTCTTGCTCTATACCGAACCAAGAATCTTGGTCTGAAAACTTTTCAGCAATATCTCGTAAGTGCGCCCTAGTATTAGTTGGGTGCAAAGAACCATCAGCGTTCAGAACTTCACACATAACAAGAATATCATCACCGCCTCGAATTGGATCTGGGATTTTGTATACAGGCTTTAGCATACAGTCACTATCATTCCCTTCCGCCTGATTTGTGCTGGAACCATCGAATCCCCATAATGGTAAATCTTCAAGTTTGTTTATGGGAGTGCTTAAAACCTTTGTCTTTGAACGTAACTTTTGCGTAGGAAGATGTCCATCCATCCAAATGTATTCGGCCCTTACTTTACTCAATTTTTAACTCCTTTCTTGTATTTAGTTATTATTTTCTGGAATAGGAACATTATGTATTGATTTAAAAGATGACAAAATAATCTGTGTTTCGGTACGGGCTACACCAGGCCAACTTTGAATTTTTCTTAATAACTCTTCTAAAGATTGTGAATTTCTTGTTATAACAAGAAGAGTATGTGAACCTCTTCCTGTTGTGCTAAAACATTGTACAATCTCTGAGCTTTTTTCGGCAGCAGCCGTAAAATCCTTATACTGAAGCGATGATTCAGAAATAACAGTAATTAATGCACTAACATCTAACCCCAATTGTTTAGGATTAAGAGATGCATGAAATCCCTCTATAATTCCAGTATCTTGCAACTTTTTTATCCTTTCAGTAACAGTCGGGATGGAAATATCCAACTTTTCAGCAATATGGCTGGCTGGTAATCTCCCATCACTTTGCAATAAAGTCAGTATTTTTTCATCAATTTTATCAATTTTCATAATCTTCCTTATTTTAAAATTATTAGTCTAAATTTAAAAAAACAATATATTATCTTAATTTTTAATTAATTTTCTTAATAAAATAAGTAATTAGTCAAAAAACTATGATAAATTTAATAAATTTTTCTGGGAGTGTATGTTATTCCTGTACCGGAAGCTTAAATGACTTTTTGTACGAGGAAAGAATAACTTGAGTTTCTGTTCGTGTAACATTGGGCCAACTCTGAATCTTGCGCAACAATTCCTCAAGCGTTTTTGAATTTTTTGTTGCAATCCACAGCATCAATGATCCCATCCCTGTAGTGCTAAAACACTGTATGACCTCTTTTGTATTCTGAGCAATTTTTATTACTTCCTTATAACTCTCCGAAGATGATGAAATCACTGTAATCATCGCTGTAACATCGAGGCCTATGAGTCTATGATTAATAACAGCTTGAAAAGAGGTAATAATATTTGAATCTTCTAATTTTCGAATCCTTTCAGTGATCGTAGGAACAGTTAAGCCTAAATCTTCAGCAATTTTACTTGCTGTCATTCTTCCTTCATTCTGTAGAATATTTAGAATACTACGATCAATTTTATCTAATTTCATTTTATAAGATATTTATCTTGGTTTTAAAAATTTAAGAAATTTACATGAGGTAGTAAAGATTATAAGAAAATAAGCTAAATATGATGACAAGATTAAAATTCTTTTAATTTAATGAACTTTTTTGGGTTTAATTATCCAGTTGGCATCATAATACTCTATAAAGGCCGGAGCAATTTTTTCTTCAAACTTATTACTAGCTAAACTATATAGAAATCCAACATAGCTACCTCCCATATTCTCAGATCTACCATTGAACTTTGTTCTACCATATCGTTTTCCAATAGCAAGCATTTCAAACTTATTAAAAGAATTTGAAGCAAGGCTATATTCGGCAGTACCAAGAATAGTAGTTTCTATTCCATGATCTAATTTTGTATCAGACCATTCTTTCCAATCTTTCCCAAACAACCAAGCACCTCTCGCTTTCGCTTCACTATATCCTTCAATCTCAATGGTTACAATAGAATCATTTAAATCAATTATCTTAGTTTTTATATCTGAGACCTCTATTTGAGATTTAGTAAATGGTAAAGTTTGGCCAATCACATTATCAACAAAATGAAATTGTAATAAACGGTTTTTAATAAAATTTGGTAACTGGTAAACTTGTTCAAAATGGATAGAATCCGGAATCCACTGTCGCGCCTCTTCATTACTGAACCAAACATAATCAATATTCCAACGCTTATTTTTTTTTGTTGGGTTTGGGTGGTCATCTAATAAATCAACTTTGGAAGATCTTAGCACAAGGCCACCTAAAGGATAACTATGTTCCCATCGGTGACTTGCTTTAACCGGTCTTGCATGTTTGATATTCCTTTGAGCAGAAGATAAATCTTTCCATTTTTCAAGCCCATCCTTAATTACATCTAAAACAATATCGGGATTTAGTGAATTAGTGGAGGATAATAAATTGCCATTAGGTGTACAAACATATATACCTTGCCTTGTTCCACCCTCTTTTTTATAGTGACCTTGTTTAGCCATATTCTGAAACCTTATGGCATCTAAATCCACAGCTCTTTGCAAGCGATAAACCTCATCTGTTGTGGGGATAAACTTCTCCGTGATTTTAATTATTCTAGGATCTGACCAAACAGACACACGGCCTGCGGTTCCATTATTTCAAGTACAACCTAGTGGATGTCCATTCATAACCCACAATAGTAGTGGTTTTTCTTGATCAATTGACTCTTTAATACCTGCTTCAAATGTGGTTAGCCAAGGTATATTTGTCCATGCTAAATCTTCTTTAGATGGTTTAATTATATCATACCATTTTTGGTATGTTTTTTTATTCAATACAAAATTTGATTCATTTTTTATATTTAGCAGCAAAAAAAAGATAGTAATTAAGGGTAATTTCAAATTAATCCATTAAACTTAGCACGCTTGATTTTTATAGAATATAGAAAATAAAAAATTATTGTAATATTAAAAAATTTTAATTCCCATTTAAATCTCGGATTAGAGAATCCCTAGTAAGCTTATCTAATTCGACACCGTATAAATATTTTTTATAATTAATCTCTAAAATGACATCTTTATTTTCATCTTTGAACAATGAAATATAGTCCTGGTTAAATTCAAATTTAATGTAATGAACAGAACTAATTTTATCTTCTTCTTCGCGGCCTGATTCAAAGATAGCTGGAATTTTTGAATCACCAATTTTAAAATAAAGATTTTCTCCATTTGTTAATCCAATAAAACTATTTAGAACAGATTTTATTTTTGATTCATCAGCAACTTCTATAAATAATGTAGCACTGAGTTCGTTGTTTTTTGGTAGCAAAGAATTATATACTTTTATTTCTTCTTCTATTTGGTGATCATGAACCATTCTCTCAGCACGCATTATTTCTTGAATTTGAAATTTCATAGTCCTTTTGTTTTCAAAGGTAACAGTAATATTTGGCCCTATTTCAACTCTCCTTGATTTTTTATATAAAATCAAATCACTTCTATACTTTTGCCGGATCTTTTCATATTCAATGATATTCATTAATTCAGATATTTGAATATTTTCCATATTTTATCCTCCCTTACTCAATTTTTAAATCATATGCCCTAGATAATTCTAAAATAGGATGACTAGGGACAATCTTATTCTGACTTGCCTGTTTTAATTGGTGACTTGCTAATGAGCAGTCAGAACATACAGTATCTGATTTTATTTGGTTTATATCATTTATGCACTTTTCTGCAACTCTAATAGATTCCTCAAAATTTTCGGTTTTCATGCCCCAGCCTCCATCCATTCCGCTACAGCGGTTAATCAGATTAATCTTGCTATCAGAAATTAATTTTAAAATATCTCTTCCTTTAAAACCAATTTTCTGGGCTTTTAAGTGGCAACTAACATGATAACTGGTTTTACCAATTTTATTCTTAAAATCAGTTTTTAATTTTCCTTCTTTATTCAACATAATTAAGTATTCTGAAATATCGTATGTGCTAGAAGAAATTTTTTCTATTTTATCATTTTTATCAATATAGTCTAGGTACTCTTTTTTCAGAGTCAGACTACATGTTGGAGGACCAGTAACAACAATTTTATATCCTCTATCAATATAATACGAGAAAGTATCAATATTAGACTTTGCTTGGTATTTAAAGCCCTCAAAATCACCAGGACTTAAAAAAGGAGCACCACAGCAATGCTGATCAGGAAAAATATATTCAATGTTATTATGTTCTAAAACTGCGATTGCTGCTTTTCCGAGTTCTAGATCATGTGAATTTGTAAAACAGGTTCCAAAAATAACGACCTTGTCCTTTGGATTTTTTATTTTTCTATCTCTATTTTTAATCCAGTCTTTAAAAGTAGTTGCTTGAAAATCAGGTAAAACTCTTGCATGATGAATTCCAACTAATTTTTCCATAAAGTATCTAGAAATGGTGATTTTATTCAAAAAATTTAAGATGAAACCAAAAACTGAACCTAAATAACCAATAAAATCAGTATTTGCTAAAAATTTATCGCTAAAACTGACACCCGTTTCTTTTGTCCTTATTGCTTGAGCTCTTGTCATCAATTTGGGAAAGTCAAGCTTAAACTCGTGCTCTTTACCAGGGGTGTAAGGACAAATAGGGTCACATAGTTTACATTGATAACAAAGATCTACAACTTTCCAGCGTTCTTCATCCGAAAGGTCTGTGATTTCGCCCCTAAACTCTACTTCATTGCTCGCCTCAACAGCATGCTCACCCTCAGGCAAATTTAAATATTCCCGATCCTCAATTATTTCTGAGGCTCTCCCTTCAATAATAGCTTGCTTCCTTTTATTATCTCCTGCTTGATCAATTGAATCAAAAAGAAAAGGAAATGACGGACATAGGTTAAAACAAAGTCGGCACCCTATACATATATCGTATACCCGATCCATTTCACTATATAGAGACCCTCTATTCCAATAAAGTCCATTGTTAATATCATAAACCGTATTTTCAGTGTTGGAATGATTAATCATGCGAAAAGTGGTTAGGTGATAGCGGGTTGCAAATTAACCCGCTATCGAGAGATATTATTATAAATTATCTAGAGTTTCTTGAAATTTACCCGCATGCGATTTTTCTGCACGCGCTAAAGTTTCAAACCACTCAGCAATTTCATCAAAACCTTCTTCGCGAGCAGTTTTTGCAAACCCAGGATACATTTCTGTGTATTCATAGGTTTCACCTGCTACTGCAGCACCAAGATTTAGTTCTGTATCACCAATCTCTTTACCGGTTGCGGGATCACCTCCACCTTGTTTTTCCATAAACTCCAGATGTCCGAAAGCATGCCCTGTTTCACCATCTGCAGTATTTTTAAAAACACCCGCTGCTTCAGGGTAGCCTTCTATATCTGCCTGACGTGCGAAATAGAGATAGCGGCGATTGGCTTGGGATTCACCAGCAAATGCTGCTTTTAGGTTCTCTAATGTGCTAGTTCCTTCTAAACTCATTTTTTCTCCTTATTCGTTCGTTGTATTATGTTTTTGACACTCTCCCAGTATCGTAAGATTAACTTCCTCAACTTTAAAATTGTATTTATCCATAATATTTTTTGATACAATATTGTTGTAGTTATTAATATCAATCAAATCTCCACATTTTTTACATTTCAAATGATGATGTCCTTTTGTATTTCCATCATATCTTTTTACTTGTCCATCTGAAATAGTATTTATTTCACCTACTTCTTCTAGGTATTTCAGGTTTCTGTAAACTGTACCTAAGCTAATATTAGGTATAATAGTCTTAACCCTATTAAATATCCAATCAGCAGAGGGATGGGTTTTTGTAGACTTGACAATATCTCTTATAACTTTTCTTTGAAAGCTAAATCTCATAGGAAAATTTACTAAATAGTAATAATTACTATTACTATAAAAATATTATATTTTAAAATTTTTAATTTTGTAAATTGCCGCTCATAAATTGGAACACGGTTTTTAAAAAAGGAACAAATCATGATAGATGTAAATGATCTAGCGCCTGAATTCACACTAAAAAATACAAACAAAGAGGATGTCTCTTTATCTGATTTTTCAGATAAGGTTGTTATTTTAGCATTTTACCCAGGAGCATTTACTGGAGTTTGCGATACCGAGATGTGTACGCTACAAGAGAATCTTAAAACATTCAATACTTTTGATGCAACTATTCTTGGAATAAGTGTTGACTCGCCTTGGGCTAATGGAGCGTTTTCAAAAAATTATGATCTTGAATTTGAATTATTATCAGACTTGGATAGGTCTGTGATAAAATCTTATGGTGTTCTATTTACAGGGCTTGGGGGAATTGATGGATATACATGCGCAAATAGAGCTGTTTTCATAATTAAAAATAGAAACATTGTATACAAATGGATAGCCCCTAATCCTGGAGAAGAACCTGATTATAATGGAATTCAAAATAAACTTAAAGAAATATAAATTCTTATATCAAAGCAATAAAATTTGTTCGGGTCATAATACGAGTTCCAAAATTAAAGAGTCCTAGTTTATAAGGGCTCTTTAATTTGATAATACCCCCTAATGGTAACACATAAGAAAATAATAGACCCTCCAACTATAGCAAAAACTCCCATTGTCTCACCTAAGAAAAGATATGCAAAAAAAGGATTAAATAATGGTTCAAATACAGTATAAATCACTGCATCAAGGGCCCTAATATTTTTTATAGCAATACTAAAAACTATATATGATAACCCTTGTTGTATAACTCCTAAGAAGATTATATAATACCATTCTTGAAAATTGGATGTTGTTTGTTGTACAATAAATGGGAAACACAAAACAAATGTAATCAGATTGCCTAATAATATAGAATCTATTGGTCTACTATTTTTTTGTTTTCTTAAACAAAGTGTTAAACCAGCAAAACCAAAACCTGAAAAAATTGCGGCTATATTTCCCCAAAAACCTTTTATAGACAAATCGTCAAGAAAAAACAAACTTAAACCAATAAATACTACTCCAATTGTTATCCAATCAATTAGCCCTGATTTTTCCTTTAGAAATGCAAACCCAAAAATAGCAACATATATTGGGGCTGTATACTGAATCAAAATTGTATTTCCTGCAGTGGTTAATTTGTTTCCCAAAACAAAACAAATAACCATTATTGAAAAACAAATCGCACCAATGATAGTATATCTATCTCTTGGAATTTTCTTTGGTTTATCATAAGACGATACAACAATAAAAGCAATCCCACTTCTTATACCTGCTATTGCCAAAGGATGCCAAGAAATCAACTTAATTATAAAACCACCCGTGCTCCACAAAATACCAGTAAATATTACAAGGGCTATTGCTGAACTACGATTCAATCTATTTTAACTAATTCTGGCTCTAATATTCAACACACCGCTACAATGTAAAAAATTTTGCAATATAAAATATTATACGATGGCTACTGTATTCATTAGGTAAACACTTTATATCTATAGAGATTAAATAGAATCTTTGAAAATAAAGATTCTATTTAAAAGACTCAAAAACCTATTTAGAAGCCTTTAATTGAACCAGCTTTTTTATATAATTGCCATACAATGTGCCAGCCTAAGACTACCATAGCCATTAAAAGTACCCATGAAAATTCTGAAGGTATACCAAAAATAGTAGGTGCGGTAACATGATGCTGATTATGCATGGTCCAAACCAATGGAACAGACATGTAAGTATTATGTTTTGATCTTAAACCAGCAAGACCTAATAAATCTGCGTTAGGAGCATCCCCATTTTTGATAGCAGAAATAATTTTCTGTTGCGCAGGCCATATACGAAACCAGACATTAAAAGCCATATTTGTTCCAAATAAAGCCCCCAAATGTATATTGTATGATCTATAGCTAAACCCTGCCCACTCCTTCATCACAAAAATAATAACACATAAAATTATAAAACTAATAGCTGTAACCAATGGAATATTAGAAGCAAGTGGTGACTTATAGAGAGCATCATATGCAAAAACACCTAAAAATGTGATCCCAACCATTACGAAAAATTCTAATCCATAACCACTAACGTCTGGATTCTCAAATGTTAAGCCACCATGATAGTAAATCACACCAAGTAATATTGTGCCTGTGAACCAGGTCCATGCTGCTCCCCAGCGAAACCAATATAAAGTTCGTGGCATAAGTTCAGGAACCACTTTTTTCTTTGTGTCTCCATCCATAGTTGGTGCGAAACCTGTATTAACAAAATTGAAAAAATATAGTAGCCCAATCCACATTATGCCCGCAACAACATGAAGCCATTTAAAAATAGGATGAATAAGTTCCATAAGTTTACCTCGATTTTTATGATATTAAATTAATACATCAATTATATTTTTCAAATTGAGATCAATAAATTTCTCTAAAAACTATTGAGAAGGGTAGGGAAATAAACTTTCCAATGATGTTACTTTCCCATATTCGTCTCTATAAACAACATGGTTACGATTAAACTTTGAATAGGAATCAATTCCTGAAGCAGCAGCCAGAGTATGTAACCCATTTCGAAGTGTAATAACATAGTTTAAAACCCTCCATTTTTTTTCATCAACCACAAGAGCTCTTTGATGTTTTTTATCTGTTGTTGCAACACCAACAGGACAGTGATTCGTATGACACTTTTGAGCGCCTATACAGCCAACAGAAATCATCATTCCTCTTGCTATATTAATTAAGTCTGCTCCTGATGCTAAAGCAATAGCAATTTTATCCGGACTAAATAATTTCCCGCTTGCAAATATTTTGACTCTATCTCTGACTCCATATTTTCGAAGTGCATTATCAGTAT
>CAYFIF010000020.1:0-16859 GCA_964343085.1 uncultured bacterium
CTTAATTGACAAAGTTTGGAAACAAATAGATAGAAGAGTAGAAACTATTAAAATAAAGGATCTACCCGACACAACAATTATAATAAGAACGACTGAAAATGGACCCGTTATAAGTGATTTACACCCGCTATTAAAAAATAAAAACACTGTAATGACTATGGCGTGGACGGGTCACTGGGAAACGAACGAGATGGACGCATTTATTGGACTTAATTCAATGAAAAACTGGAAAGATTTTACTGAAGCAGTAAAACACTTTGGGGTTCCTGGACAAAACATAGTATATGCTGATATTGATGGAAATATTGGTTGGCGTCCAGCTGTTTACATTCCTCTTCGCCTTGATGCTGATTTGTTTACACCAAGGGATGGAACAAAATCATCTAATAAGTGGAAAGGAAAAGTCTCTTTCGATAAGATGCCTTACTTGTATAACCCGCCAAAGGGTTATATAGCAACAGCAAACAACAAAACCATAGGAAACAGCTTCCCCTATTATATTTCCAACCTTTGGGCTGATCCAAGCAGAGCGGAACAAATTGTTTCTCGCTTGGACACAATGAAAAATATAACAATCGATGATATGAAATCCATTCAACTAGACCAAACATCAAAGTTTGCTCTTGAGATTTTACCATATATTTTAAACACTGAAGAGGGGGGAGAAAAAGGCAACTTAAAAAAGGCTTATGCGTATTTAAAGAATTGGGATGGTGTAGAATCTGTTGACTCAGAGGCAGCTCTGGTTTTTCATACAACTATTAGAAACCTTGTTCTTGGTATATATGGTGATGAGCTGGCGTTATTAGGAAAAAACTATATTGAAAGTTTTATGGGGTTGAAGTATTTACATAGCAGAAACCTTAGAGAGGTTCTAAAAACCGGCTCTTCATCCTGGATTGATAATATATATACCAAGGAAAAATTTGAAACAACCCATGACATTATTCGGAGCGCTGTCATTAATGGCGTTAAAGAAATAGAAAAAAAATATGGGCCAAATAGCTCAAACTGGGAATGGGGTGATGCTCACGCTGTTACACATAAGCACCTTTTTTCGAAGAGTTCCTTTTTAGAAAAACTTTTTTCTTTGAATGTTGGCCCATTTCGATCTGGAGGATCGGCAAAAACTCCAAACGCTGGAGGATATTCTTATAATAAACCTTATAAACAAACATCTGGAGCTTCAATGAGAAGAATAGTAGATCTTTCAAATTTAAATGAAACCCAGTGTATTATTCCGACGGGACAATCTGGATTACCAAAAAGCCCACACTATCGAGACCAGGCAGATATGTTTCACAAAGGAAAATATAGGACGACCAGATTTGACGAAAATTTTATTCGCGCCAGTTCAGAGTTTAAACATCTAGTTTTAAAACCGGGTTTGTGATT
Source organism: uncultured bacterium (assembly GCA_964343085.1). Taxonomy (GTDB): domain Bacteria; phylum Fidelibacterota; class Marinisomatia; order Marinisomatales; family UBA1611; genus CAZLPW01. The sequence goes on from CAYFIF010000020.1 coordinate 1,396, forward strand.
TTGTTATTTGTTTTTGTTTTTGTTTTCCTTTTGGTTGTTGGGCATGTTTTTTACTGGCAAACAAGAGAAGGGGCTCCAGTAACCCCTAAGTTTTTTGCTCACAGGGGAATAAAAGTAAATTCTCCAGAAAACACACTTGCTTCATATAAGGAAGCTATCAATTTAGGCTTTAATGGAATTGAAATGGATGTGTGTTCCTTAGGGGACGGGACTATAGTTTGTTCTCATAATTACGATTTAGAGAGAGAAACGAATGGTTTTGGGTGGTTGAACGACTTAGACTATAGCGAATTAAACGATATTAAAACCGGCATTAAAAACCATCCTAAAAACAGACAACCGATTCCTAGGTTAATTGATGTTTTAAATGAGCTCCCAAAAAAAACTTTTTTAAATATTGAAATTAAATACAAAGACTTTTTTGACCTTTCCACCGCAAAAGCAATAGGTCAATTATCAAAAAAAAAAATAATTGAACAACCTTTTTTGGTTTCAAGCTTTAATCCCTTTATTATAGCTTATTTAAAAATATTTCACAGAGAAATTTTTTTAGGGTACCTAATAGAAAACAATAAATGGAGTTGGTTAATTAATATTCTTCATCCTGATTTTATTCACCCAGATGGTGTTTTAATTAATCAAGGGTTTTTAGATAAGTGTAACGCACATAAAATAAAGATAAACACATGGACTATTAATTCAATTAGTTCAATAGAGTGGTGCAAAAAAAACAATATTTCAAGTATTATAACGGACAACCCGGAGGTTTTAAAATACAAATATGAAAAGCGTTAGTGTAAAACAACTGAAAAAATTATTAGACTCTGGAGAAAAAAGTTTTGAGTTGTTAGATGTTCGGGAAAAAAACGAATTAATGATATGTCAGATTAGCAAAGCTATTCACATTCCGATGATGTCTATACCAAAAAGAATGGGAGAAATAAATATTAACAAAAATATCATTGTAATGTGTCACTCAGGCGTTAGGTCTATGCAGGTTTGTTCTTTTTTAAATGGAAACGGTTATAATGCAATTAACCTTGAAGGTGGAATAGATGCGTATGCGGTAGAAATAGACTCGAATATGAAAAGATATTAGAGCAGGGCTTTATAATTTTGCACTAACTGAAAAATGTAAAAACAAAAGGGGGTTTTTTTCTCCAGGCGGCATATACAAAGCTAATCCCTGATTAAATGACAACTCACTTGACACTTTTTTATTAAGAGTGATATCAATTTCCTGCCCAATTGCGTTTCCTGGGCTTTGATTAGAAAAAGAATGAAAAGAGAACAACATATCAGACTCTCTAAAAAAATCAATGTTGGCCTTAAAATTAAATTCTATTAAACCATTGTGGTTGTTATCCTTAAAGCCGGAATTTAAACTATAGTCATAGAAACCATGAAAGCGATGAGTGGATCCAAAAAGTTTTGAAAAACCTTCAGCCTTATCAAGAGTTGTAGAATCATCTCCAGAAATATATTCAAAACCAAGAGTTATGCTCTTTAGCCAGTAAATTATATCAGTTTTATATTTAAGATTTAAAGAAAGGAGAGACCCAAAAATGGTTTCCCCTGATTGAATAGCAGTTTCTCCTTCAAATGAAAATGAATTATACAAAGCTTCTGTTCGGAGTCCAGTTGTATAAGTGTGCTGCGCGGCAGGAGTTAATGATGTGTCCTCCTTAGGGCTTCTAAAGTCTAAAGCGTAAAGTTCCACAGTTGGAATGTTTCTGTTTTTCATTTTCATGGAAAAATAAGCGCCTCTGATTCCAGTATCTAATTGGTCATTATGTAAATTGGGATTATCAATATCTTGCGACGAAGGCAACCCAGAAAGGTGTTGGTTTTTTAAATAGGACTGGCCTTCATTTACAGAGAGCGTGAATATTTGAAGGTCCCCTATTCTATGTTTGCTTTTAATTAAAACGCCTTCAAACGATCTGCCATAAAGAGACCACCCCGAGCGACCCATAAGGCGTTGTTTGCCAAGAGGAAGCTCAAACCGCCCAAGCTGCACTAATTGTTTTCTATATCGGAAATGAAAATAAGCTTGGTGTAATGATGTGTAAGACCAAACACTCTTGTTATCGATTAAACCATTTCTGAAATCACCAAACAATCTAGAATCTTGTATGGTAAAATGAGCAGAAGCAGTTGCGCCAATAAAACGAAGCCCGATTCTACTTCTAAGGGTGTTTATTGATGATTGTTTTCCCGGGAGGACCAAAGCAGATTTATCATTTTCCAATCGATATCTCATATCTACGGACCAGTCATACTCAGAGGAAACCAAAACACAAGGACTTACAATAATTACTGTTAATAGTAGAAGTGTATTTTTTCTAATCATTTTTATATGTTTAAATTACTTATTTAGGGTACGCTGAAATTACATAAAACATTAAAAATTAATTACCAACAAAATATGTTTTTTATTTTCAGAAATCAATTAGCGTAAATGTTGTTAGCTGTTATAGCCAATCATTTCAAAAGGGTTTGTAACTACTGAGGTAATATTCTTTAAATGTGCACCAATCCTTTTTAAATATCTTGCATATAGAACAACGCTCGCGGGTGAAACGTTGTTTTTGATTTCAAAATTACCAGAAATAATATTGTGAACAATGCCATCAGAAACCCTTCCTAGGTCTTTCCTGTAGCTTTTTAACAAAGCCTGAGCTTTTTCAGGGTCTCTGTTTTCTAATGCTGATATTGTTGAAGAAAAACGAGATAAAACAACCTCTTCAATCAACCCAAGACTATCAGAAACCTCTTCTGCTAAAACAGGTTTTGGGTTAAATATAGCAAGGTCTAAAATGTTTTTTGTATAATCCCCAATTCTTTCAATATCTACGACCAGGTTTATTAAAACAAGACCAGACTCAATGTTTAAGGTGTTACCGCTAACAGCGTAGTGAGTAATAACTTTTCTACGAACATTTTTATGAAAATCATTGATTTCTTTATCTCTTTTTTTTAATTCTTTAAGAGATTTTGTTTTTTCTCCAGATCGAAGTCCATCAATCGCTTTAACAAAAATATTGTTTGAAAGTAAAATCATTTCATGCGACTCCTCCCAAGCTTCAGATAGAAGATCGGATCCTTTCCAAATATTTACTAGATCATTAAAAACAGACATTTAAAGTCTCCTATTTCATAAAAAAAATAACTGTGGCCGGAATCACTATAAAAACTATAAAAAGATAAACAAGAGGAACATATTTATTTTCCACAGATAAATCAGCAATTTTTTCGGCACAAAAAAGGGGGATTTTTCTTAGAGTTGGCGTTCCATATATTATTAATATTCCAAATATGTTAAACAACAAATGACTAAACGCAGCAACTAAAGCAGTGACAGTACCTGTAATTGCAGCTAGCAAGGCTGTGATAGTTGTTCCAATATTTGCGCCTAGAGTGAAAGGAAAAACTTGTTTAAGCGTTAGAATCCCAGCTCCAGCTAAAGGAATGACAAGAGAGGTTGTGATAGATGAGCTTTGAACCATTATTGTAATTAAAATTCCAAAAGAAAAAGCCTTCAGAATAGTGTTAAAAATATATTTATCAAAAAAACGTTCTATTTTTTCAAGAACAAGACTTTTTAAAAGCTTTACCAACGAAACAAGACAAATAAAAGTAATAACAACACTTATAATCAAAAAAACCACACTGTTATCAAAAGAAAGGCTCTCTACAAATTTAGACCCAGACTTAACAGCAATTTTTATAGGGCTCTTTGCCTGCAAAACCTCAACATCTTTTATTTTACCAAATAATAAAAGACCAAACCACTCAGAGCATTTCAATATTGGGTGAAAAACCATCTCAATTGGAAACAAAACCAAAACAGCAAAAATATTAAAAAAATCATGTACCGTTGATGCAGCAAAGGCGCGCCGAAACTCCAGCCCTTTATTTATGTGACCAATTGAAACCAGGGTGTTTGTTACCGTTGTTCCAATATTTGCTCCCATAATCATAGGAATAGCCCCAGGTAGGTTTAATGCGCCACTACTAACCATTCCCACAATTAAAGATGTTGTTGTTGATGAACTTTGAAAAAGTACAGTAGAAAAAATACCGATAAAGAGAGAAACCAGAGGATTGCTAGCAGTTGTTAAAATTGTATTTGCAACCCCTGAGCCCATGTTTTTTATTGCAGAAGACATACCCCCAATACCGACTAGAAACATATATAAAGCAAAAACAATGCCTATTATTTTTAAATAAGTTGTTATTTTGGTTTTTGATGGAGAGCTATAAGGCATAAACTATAATCTAATGATTAATTTTAAATTAGCCACCGATACATTATTTACTAAGAACAGAATTGTTAGGGTTGTGTTAGAGCAAGTTTCGAAATTCAATTATCCATTCCATGATAAAAAGGGTTTTTCAATAAGCATTGAATTATAATATTTTTTTTCACCAGTAACTTCCCGCTTAATAAAATCAGGCAAAGGAAAGGTTTGATTTACATCACTTAACTCAATCTCCGCTATTAATAACCCAGCGTTTTCTTCATGAAACTCATCAATTTCCCATAAAAACCCTTTAAATCTAAAATGATATCGAGTTTTAATTATTAAAGGCCTATCACAAAGATTTAACAAATCATTGGCATCTTTAAATGGGATTTTTGTTTCGAACTCGTAGCGACTTGTACCACCCTCATTGCTAATGCCCTTAATTGTTAAATATCCCACAGAGCTAGGTTCTTTCAAAACTGTTCTAATCCGGATAGTTCTTTTTATATCTCTTTGTAAATAACCTTGTTTAATTAAAAACCCATTCAGTTTTTTTGGGATGTGTTTAACAAGAAATTTCTTCTCAATCTCTTTTTTCATATTCAAAACAGGAGGTGTTTAATGTTTAAAACAACGCTGGCCGGTAAAAACCATCGCTATATTATGTTCGTTACAAGCTTCGATAACTTCATTGTCCCTTATTGAACCACCAGGCTGAATAATTGCTTTAATTCCGCTATCTGCAATTTTATCTATGCTGTCTCTAAATGGGAAAAAAGCATCAGAGCAAAGAATTGAGTCTTTAATTTCTAGGCCAGATTTTTTTACAGCTATATCGACAGCATCTACTCGACTTACCTGTCCCGCACCTACGCCAACAGTGGTGTTTTTTTTGACTATTAAAATAGCATTTGATTTTATATGCTTTAGCACTTTCCACCCAAAAAGCATTGTAGAAATATTTTCATCGGTAATCTTCTTGATTGTTACAGTCTTCAGTTGGGTTTTTTGCAAAACACTTGTATCTAGATCTTGTATTAAAACACCGCCGTCAACATTTCGGATTTCTATAGAGTCTTTTCTTTTTTCAAGTTTTCCTGTTGATAAAACACGTAGGTTTTTCTTTTTCTGAAGTATTTCTAAAGCAGCACTATGAAAAGCAGGTGCAATAACAACCTCAAAAAACTTTTTTGATATTTCATGAGCGGTTTTTTTATCACATGTTTTATTAAGAGCTATAACTCCACCAAAAGCGGATAACTCATCTGCGTTGAATGCCTTTTTGAATATTTTTGAAATATTTTGATTCCCGGTTGAGACGCCACAAGGGTTAGCGTGTTTAACAATCACACATGACGGCTTAACAAATTCTTTAACACAATTTAAAGCAGCATCGGCGTCCATTATATTATTATAGGATAGGGGCTTACCCTGAAGAATTTTTGCATTTAAAACATTGTTATCGTTACTATTAGGAATTTTATAGGCTGCTGCCTTTTGGTTTGGGTTTTCTCCATATCTCATTATAGAGTGTTTGTTAAAAGAAAATGATATTTTATTGGGAAATTTTTTTTCTTTCATATAATGATGAATAATGGAATCGTATTGTGCTGTGTGGCCAAACGCTTTTGCTGAAAGGCGCTTTCTCAATTCAAAAGATATAGTTTTTTTATCCACAAGCTCCTTGGTAACTATTTTATAATCCTCAGGGTCAACAACGGTGCAAACCCAACCAACATTTTTTGCTGCTGCGCGAATCATGGTTGGTCCACCAATATCCACATTTTCAAGAGCGAGAGAGAGGTTGCAATCTTTTTGGGCTATTGTTTGTGAAAAAGGATACAGGTTACAAATAACAAGATCAATCCATTTTATATTGTGTTTTTGTGCGTCTTTCAAATGTAGATCTCTGAAACCTAAAATTCCCCCCTCAATTAGAGGGTTAATTGTTTTTACCCTGCCTCCCATAATTTCGGGAAAGCTTGTATAGTCTGAAACGCTTGATACGGATATTCCCGATTTTTGCAGGAAGATTTCTGTCCCACCTGTTGATAAAATTTCAACATCAGCAGCAACAAGAGTTTTTGCTATTTCTAATATATTGGTTTTATCAAAAACAGAAATTAATGCCCGGCTAATATTTACCGGGTTTTTATTTATCGGATTATTTTTTATCATTTTTTATTACAGCCAAGGTTAATCTGCTTTTTGAAACAATCTTTTTGTTTTCATTTGTTATTATGATATCCCAAACCTGAATAGTTTTACCAACTCTTAAGGGCGTTGCTTTTCCATATACCCAACCAGCAGAGGCAGGACGAAGATGGCTTGAGTTTAGTTCTATACCGACAACGGAATGAGTTTTATAATTAATCTGCCCATTGCCACCTATGCTGCCTAGCGTTTCGGCAAAAGCGGCGCTAGCGCCACCATGTAGGAGCCCAAAAGGCTGGATTGTCCGTTTATCAACAGGCATTTTTCCTAAAACTGAGTTCTCATCAACTTTAATAATTACAATCCCCAGGTTGCCAACTAAGGTTTTTGCAGCTTTGGAATTAATTTGTTTAATTATATTACTTGAGTTTTTCACTAAACAAATAGTCCAATTGCTTCAATAAATGCTTGACCTTCCAGTTTTTGAACTTTTTTCTTGAGAGTTGTTACATCGTCATTAGGATTAACGAAACATTTTTTTTGGATAAGTATTGGGCCGGAATCTAGATTTTCAGTTACATAGTGAATTGTGCACCCTGTTTCTTTTTCTTTGTTTTTTAATACTTCTTCATGAACATTTGTGTCCATTCCTCCTGCGTATTTTGGTAATAATGAAGGGTGTACATTTAAAATTTTGTTTTTCCATTGGAAACAAAAACCAGATGATAAAATTCGCATAAATCCAATTAATAAAATTAGTTGCACATTATATTCAAAGAGAACAGTGGTTATTTTATTATCAAAATCTTTTCGTTTTTTATTTTTATGTGAAATAAAAACAGCCGGAATATTATTTTTTTCTGCTCTTTTTAATATATATGCATTCTTGTTATTAGAGATAACGACCGAGACTTTCGCATTAAGATTTCCGCTATAAATCTCATCTAATATTGGTTGAAGATCTGTACCATTAGTAGATCCTAAAATGCCAAGGTTTATCATTTTAATGATTCCATATGCTCAATTCGCTTTTGTATTAACGCCTCTGTCCCAATATCTTTTCTGTGAAATAAAGGACCTTTGACAGAGTTGATTTTTTTTTCGGCAATTAGCTCAGCTTTTTTAAGACAACTTCCTGTACCAACGGCTGCTATAGTCCGGCTACCACCCTCAAGCAGTTTTTCATTTTTCAAATCAACTGAAGCAAAAAATAATTCGCCTAAACTATTTTGATTATCATAAATAAAGATTTCTTCTCCTCTTATGGGGCTATCTGGATAACCCTCAGGGACTGCATATTTACAAACAGTAGCTTTGTTTTGGAATTTTATATCTAGTCTGTCCAATGATCCGTCCACTATAGCATTGCAGATATCAAAAAAATCCGTTTCTAAAACAGATAAAACATTCATAGCCTCAGGGTCGCCAAAGCGGGCGTTATATTCAATGACTTTAACACCTCCTGGTGTTGTCATAAAGCCACCATATAATATACCCTTATACCCCTCACCAAATTCTTTTTTCAATGCTTCAAAAACGAGAACATTAATATTTTCTGCATCCCTAATATCAAACTCCTTAAGGAAAGGCAATGAGTGGTTTGCATCAGAGTATGTACCCATTCCACCAGTATTGGGCCCGATATCCCCATCATAAGCCCTTTTATGATCTTGAACAGCTGGCATATGCTTTAGTGTGTTACCATCGCAAAAACTCATGAGAGAAAATTCTTCCCCTAAAAATTTTTCTTCTATGACAAATGAACCACCGGAAGCAATTATTTGGTTACAATAATCTAATGCATCACTATGACTAAACAAATGATCTCCAGAAACCTTAACTCCTTTACCGCCTGCAAGACCATCAAATTTTATTACATAATCATCTCCTATATTTGATAAAAACACCTTTACACCATTAATAGAATTGAAAGTTTTGAATTTAGGACAGCCAGGTATTTCATGTGTTTTTAGAAGATTCCGAGCAAAAGATTTAGATGTTTCAATCTGAGCCAGTTTTTTTTGGGGCCCAACAACTTTTATATTTTGATTCCAAAGAGAATCAGCAAGTCCGTTTTCCAGTGGGTTTTCGGGGCCTATAATCGCCATGGATATAGAATTGTCTTTCGAATATTTAACAACAAGATCTAAATCATTAAAATCTTCAACAATAATATCGGCACATAGATTTGATATTCCGGGGTTTAAGTTAGAGGCTATACAGAAAAGATCTATGCTGGTTTTTGATTTTTTTAGTGACTTCGCTATTGCATGTTCTCTTGCTCCGGACCCAATTAAAAGAATTTTATTATTCATTGGTAGCTATAGAAAGAGGTTTATTTAGAAAGATTTGAGCGGGTATTTTCAAGGTTTTTTAAAAAGTCTTTGGTTATGTTTCCAACCCGATATTTACCTGTAAAAACAGAGTCTTCAAATTCTGTTATTTTTGGATTTCCAATTGTTGCAGACAGTTTTAAATCATTAAGGTTCTGATAAATTAATTCATCAGCCTTTATATATTTTTTTATCTGTTTAATTGTTCTGTTGTGTGCTATCAGTTCGGCGGTCGCCGGCATATCTATACCATAAATATTTTGGTGCCTAACGGGGGGCGATGCTGATGCAAAAAAAACTTTTTTAGCGCCACACTTTTTTACTAATTGAATTATTTTTCTAGAAGTGTGTCCACGAACAATTGAATCATCTACAAGCAAAACCCTCTTATTTTTGAATTCTATGTCTATGGGGTTTAGTTTTAGCTTGACTGATTTTTTTCGGGTTTTTTGTTCGGCCATTATAAAGGTTCTGCCAATGTATCTGTTTTTCATAAAACCTTCTCTGTATTTTACACCAAGCTTGTAGGCAACTTGCATCGCACATGTTCTGCTCGTGTCCGGTATAGGTATAACCACATCAACATTCAAATCAGGGTACTCCCGCAAAATCTTTTCCCCTAAAAAATCACCCATTCTTAGTCTTGACTTATGAACAGAGATTGAATCAATAGTAGAGTCTGGACGGGAAAAATAAACAAACTCAAAGAGACAGGGCATAGAAAACCTGTTTTCAGAAACTTTTCTTGAGACAATACCACCATTATTATCAATAATAACCGCTTCTCCCGGGTTTATATCTTTAACGAATTCGAAATCTAGCGCAGATAAAGCACTGCTTTCAGACGCAACCATATAGGAATCTTTTTTTTGCCCCAAAGAAAGTGGGCGAATTCCATTTGGGTCTCTAAAAGCAACAAGCCCTATTCCAGAAATAATAGACACAGATGCATATCCCCCCAAGCACTTTTTAGAGACCTCCTTTAATGCTTTAAAAATGTGGGTTTTCCCTAGTTTTTTAAAATCCGTGGAATAAATTTCATATGCTAGCAATTTCATTAAAACCTCAGAATCAGAGGTTGTGTTGAACTGGCAAAAAGAAGATTTTAACAAACCCTTTCTAATATTGTCACTATTTGTAAGGGTTCCATTGTGAGCTAGTGAAATAATTACAGGGCTTGCGGTATAAAAAGGCTGAGAGTCGGTTACATCGTTACTTCCAGCTGTTGGGTATCTTACATGCCCAATCCCGATATGTCCCAAAAGATTTGTTTTCAGTTTTTTTTCTTTAAATACTTCCGTTACTAGACCAAGGTCTTTATAGAGGTGCATTTTAGATTCATCCATGGTTGAAATCCCGGCTGCATCCTGGCCTCGGTGTTGTAGTTGAATTAAAGCATTATATATATCCGCTGCCACGTTTGTTTTTTTGCTATACAGGCCAACTATTCCACACATTATATTTTATCTACAAGTTTTGATGAGAGACCAATATAAGTAGAGGGCGTTAGCGTAAGAAGCGTTTGAGTGTCTTGTTCTGATAGGTGCAGTTTAGAAACAAACTCGGCTACAGTTTCCACATCAACCGACTTACCACGGGTGATAGATTTTAGCTGTTCATAGGCATCTGGTTTTCCTGCTTTTCTAAGAAGCGTCTGCACTGCCTCGGCTAAGACCTCCCAATGATTTTCAAGCTCTGCATTCATCTGTATCTTATTTGCTGTTATTCTTTCAAGCCCTTTTGAGATGTTGTTTAATGCAAGAAAACAATGTCCCATGGCAACACCTTGATTGCGAATAGTTGTGCTGTCTGTTAGGTCTCGTTGCATCCTTGATATAGGAAGTTTATTTGCTAAAAACCCGAGCAGTTGGTTTGCAAGCTCAAGATTCCCCTCAGCATTCTCAAACTGTATAGGGTTTATTTTATGAGGCATTGTTGATGATCCGACCTCGCCAGAAACTTTTTTTTGGGCTAGCAACCCCCTGCTTATATAAAGCCATATATCCCTACAGAGATCAATCAAAATATTATTAGTTCGAATTATTTGATGAAAACTTTCAGATAAAGAATCATGTGGCTCAATCTGGGTTGTAATAGAATTTAGATGAAGACCAAATTTTTTTACAAACTTTTCAGCAAAAGCAAGCCAGTTTACTTTTGGATACGCAACTGTATGTGCTGACCAAGTACCAGTGGCGCCTCCAAATTTTCCAAAAAAAGATTGGGTTTTTATTTGATTTATTTGTCTGCTTAATCTTGTATAAAAAACAGCAATCTCTTTTCCTAGTGTTGAGGGTGTTGCTGGTTGACCATGGGTTAGTGAAAGCAATGGAAGTGTTTTATATTTTTTTGCAAGTTTTTTTAGTTGTTTGTGGACAAGGACTAACTTTGGTAAATAAACCTGTTCTAATGCATCTTTCCACATAAGTGAGTATGCAATATTATTAATATCTTCGGAGGTTAAACAAAAGTGAACCCAGGGGTGGAGTTGCTTCTTGATTTTTTCGTGTAAAAAATATTCTATTGCCTTTACATCGTGGTTTGTTGTCAGTTCAATTTTTTTTATTTTTTCGGCGTCTTCCAAATCAAATCTTAAGTATATGTTCCGAAAACGCTTTATCTGCAATTTTGAAAAATGAGCTAGGTCATATATTTTTTTTTCTTCGCTCAAAGCAATAAGATATTCAACCTCTATTTTTAAACGGTAGTGAATCAACGCAGATTCAGAAAAATAAGGGCTTAGGGGTCGAGTCGTTTCACCATATCTTCCATCAACGGGTGAAATAGATTTAAGCTTTTCAGGCACGGAAAATTCTTTTTACAGCTAAGGCACAATTTCCCGGGTCGATTACCGTTAGAACAGGTGTGTTACTTGGCATTTGTAATGTTGAGTGAATATTTACAAGCATATCGGCTTTGTCAGAAAAAGGGGGACAGCCAATCGTTGGGTGTTCTGAGTTTGCGGCGACGAAACCAGAAAGGGCATTGGATCTGCCTGCAATCGTAATATATACAACTTCTTTTGTTTCTGTATTATCATTTAAGATTTTTAGGACTGAGAGCGGTTGTTTGTGGGCAGAGGCGACATGTTTTTCCCAAAGTATTTTATACTCATCTAATTTATCTGTAATTTTTTTTGCATGCGGTTCATCGGATGAAGAGCCCATAATTATTATAGCTTTCATATATATTCCTCTATGTTTTTGTTTATTCTATCATGAATTGATTTTCCAGAATCTGGAAAGGGGAAAAGACCACCTGTAATTGTTTCATATAAATAAATGTAGCGGCTGGAAAGCTCTACAACCAGTTCTTCTGGAGCATCAGGTAGACTTGAATCTTTATACGGGTCACAATTATCTATAAACCACAAACGAAGAAACTCTTTGTCAATGTTTTCAGGTTCTTTATTGTTTGCCATTCTGTCTTCATAGCTTTCAGAAAGCCAATAGCGACTTGAGTCAGGAGTGTGGATTTCATCAATCAGGATAATATTTCCATCCTTATCTTTTCCCATTTCATATTTTGTGTCGACCAAAATCATTCCATGTTCTTTTGCTTGTTTTTGACCAAAGTGGAACAGTTCTAAAGCTTTTTGGCTGCAATAATTCCAATCGTTCTCAGACATCCAGCCTTCAGAAACTATTTCTTTAGGTGAAATTGGCCGGTCGTGGTCGACTTCTTTTGTTGTTGGGGTTAACATTATGTTGTCAAGTTTTTGATTTTTGGTCAGGTTTTCAGGAAGAAAGTTTCCACAATATTCGCGAGCTCCGTTTTTATATACGGTCCACAATGCTGTGCTTGTGCTTCCTGTTATGTATCCTCTGACAACAAACTCAATTGGGAAAACAGAACATTTTTTTGCTACTGTAATATTAGGATCGGGAACAGAAACAACATGGTTTTTAACTATATGCTTTGTTTTTTCAAACCACCATGCGCTAGTCAGGTTTAAAACCTGTCCTTTAAAAGGGACCGAAGCCAGAACGCGATCAAATGCGCTTTGTCGATCTGTTGTAATTAAAATAAGTTTTTCATCCAATTCATATTGGTCACGAACCTTTCCGGTCTTTTTTATCCCTTTTTCTAGTGAGGTTTTTTTGAGAGTGTTTTCAAGCTCTTTGAAAATACGATCTTTGTAGTGTTTAGTTGATTCTATAGCATTCATGTGAATTGGGGTTGTATATTATGTTGGTGTTTAAAATTTTATCAGCAGAGCGTTCAATGTTTTTTTGATTTAAATTAAAACTCCAGACAATGCCATGTTTTATCTGCTTTAAATTTTTAATCAAAAACCTGTTTTTTAACATTTCAAGCTTGGATCGCCCAAGGATGTTTTCTTTTTCTATTACCAAAAAAGAGCAGTTGGTGTTTTCCAAACTTTGGTTTGATAAATATTCCTTGTTGGAGTTATATAGCTCGCCTGTTTTATCTATTTTTTCTAATACTGATTGTTTTTCTCCGTGGGCTATAATTTCCCACCAGGTTTGTCTTTTTACAGTTGAAGAGATTCCTTTTTTTAATAAGGCAGCTTGAACTGTCTCTGCTTCATTATCAGTGATAATCAATTCAACTGTCCAGACAGTTGAACACTTGGGTTTTTTGTAGCTTTTTACAGTGCGCCTTTTGGGTTTATAGTTGAGCGTCGAAACTCTTTTTTCTGGCTTTTCTAAAATATATTTTCTCATGGAATTAAAAAGCACATCTCCGTTTGTGGTTCTTTCCGGATGAGGCATAATTGCCATTACGTTTCCTCCGGTATTTGAAACAGCCGCTAAGTTGAACATTGATCCATTTGGGTTTGTTGGAAAATCGGGGTTGGTTTTGTGATTTTCATCACAATATCTAAAAACTGTTTGATTGTTTGAAATCAATTTATCAAGCAATTGACTTGACATTACAAACCGCCCTTCTCCATGAGCAAGGGGGATTTTTATTACCTCATCTTTTTTCATGTTGCATGTGAATGCGCATGTTCTGGCTGAAACGGAAAGCAATAAATTTGCCCAGGTATTATAGTAACCAACGCCGACAACTCTCCCATTTTGTATTTGTTTGTTTTTTGTCAGCCCGATTACGAGATCGTTGTTATTGACACCAGGGATTAGACCAGACTCAATTAATATTTGTGCCCCATTGCATATACCAAGAATTGGTTTTCCCAGATTTGCCTGTTCTTTTATTCTTTCTATAATAGGGTCCAAAGATGCAATTACCCCAGACCTTGAACGGTCTTCATAAGAAAAACCACCTACAATAATATATCCATCTAATGAAGAAAAGTTGTTGGTGGCTTGGTTCCACAGGAACTCAACAGGTTTCATTTTTGCACGCTGACAGGCCATCATTGTCTCGCGTTCTGTATTTGAACCAGGAAACTGTATAACGCCAATCTTAACGCTCATTAATTCATTTTTTTAAATATTTTTAAAATAGGAAAGCTCAAATTTAATAAGACAAAAAACAATGAGGGGCTAAAAATTTTTAATAAAATTGAATATATTTTAATAATAAAGTAAAATCTAAATTGCTATTTTTTAGAGCTGGAAATTTTTGTTTTAAGAAGCTTTATGATTTTAACTATTTTTTAGATATAATAATTAATTTTTGATATGATAGTATATAATAGAAACGAATACTCAGCATTAAGCCTAAATCAATACAGAAAAGAAAAATACCGTCTTCAGTTAGAACTTCTCAAGGTTCAAGAGTGGGTTTTAGAGCAAGGGAAAAGAATCGCAATTATTTTTGAGGGAAGAGATGCTGCGGGGAAAGGTTCTACTATTAAACGATTCGTTGAGCATTTGATGCCAAAAGGCGTAGACATAGTTGAGCTTGGCGTCCCTTCAAAAAAACAAGACAAACGATGGTTTTTAACTTGGGAAAAACGACTGCCTAAAAAAGGGAAGATAGTGTTTTATGATCGGAGTTGGTATTCGAGAGCTATTATCCAACCATCAATGGGATATTGTAATGAGGCTCAGTACAATTATTTTATGAAAAAAGTAAATAAATGGGAAAAAAAACTAATGGATGGCGGGTTAACGATAATAAAATTTTATCTGTCTATATCGAAAGAGAACCAAGAGTTTCGATTCCACAAAAGAGAGACACACACACTAAAATATTGGAAGCTTTCTCCTAATGATTGGAAAGCATATAAAAATTGGCATATTATAACCAGCTATAAAAATGAAATGTTCAGAAAAACATCAACTGAAAGCTCTCCCTGGGTAGCAATTAACAGTAACAATAAAATGATAGCTCGTTTAAATGCGATGCGCTATGTTTTGAAAGTTTTAGACTACCCTAATAAAAAAGCCTTAAAACAAAAAAAGTGGAGCAAAGAAAACCCAACCTATAATATTAGTGTTAAAGGAACGTCATTTAACAACCTATCTCAAAAGCAATATAGCATTATTTGTTCACTATTGCCATATGGAGAAAAAGCTCATGCAGCTGGGGGCGTGGTTTTGGGTGAAGGGAAGATTTTATTTATAAAAAAAAATAACAGATGGGAGCTTCCAAAGGGAAGAGTTTCAAAAGGCAAAAGTAATAAAAAAACCGCTCTAAAAGAAATAAGTGAAGAAACAGGATTGCCAAAAAATAAATTGAAAATTATATGTGAACTAATTCCAACTCATCATAATAGAAATATTGAAAAGAAAAAAATAGTCAAGGAAATAATGTGGTATTTGGTTTCCTTTAAAGGCAACATGAACACAAA
>CAYFIF010000021.1:0-16859 GCA_964343085.1 uncultured bacterium
TTTATCTATTGTTTTTGATGGTCAGGATGATTTTATTGATTTTCCTGATGGTATTATATCAGGGATCTACAGTTTTACTTATGAGAGTTGGATCAATGTATCCTCGTTTGAAAACTGGCAGAGGATAGCAGACTTCGGAACCGGAGCTGGGAATAATTTATTCATAACTCCAAATCCTGGAACCAATCCTTATCCAAGGTTTGTCTTAAACGATGGCTCTGGCGAGCAACAGGTTAACTCGTCTATATCGATTGATCCTGATCAGTGGTATCATCTTGCGGTTACTCTAAACGATGACAATCACGCTAAAATGTATATTAATGGTGAGCTTGTGGGTGAAAATACCAATATGACGCAAAGACCTGCTGATATTGGTAACGGAAATACAACCAATAACTGGATCGGAAGATCTCAGTATGGTGGAGATGCATATTTTCATGGATATATTGATGAGGTTCGCATATGGGATTTTGATAGGACCCAGGAAGATATTCAGAGCACCATGCACTCACAGTTAAGTGGGAATGAAGATGGACTCAGAAGTTATTGGAACTTCAATCATGGTGATGGAGATATGGTTCATGATCTGGCAGGTGGTGATTTTAATGGGACACTGACTAATGGTGCGGATTGGTCTTCATATGTTCCGGAGCTTGAGGGATCCTTTTCCTGTAATGAAAATATTGAAGGATTTACCTATATTGGCTCCAGGGGCAATTCCTGCTACTATATATCAGAGGATGCTATGGTCTGGGCTGATGCATCAGTAATGGCACAGTCCTACGGAGGGCACCTCGCCACCATCGCATCTCAAGAAGAGAATAGTTTTTTAGGAGACTACCATGGCTGGATCGGATTAACAGATGAAAATGTTGAGGGTCAGTGGGAGTGGGTCACTGGAGAGCCAGTCGAATATACAAATTGGGCTGATGGAGAGCCAAACGATATTAACGGGGAAGATTTTGTTGAGAGATATAATTCTTCTGAGTGGAATGACCAAACAAGTACACATCAGGTAAATTATTTTATGGAAATATTTAGACAGACCATCACAGATACAACTATCTATGATCTAACTTGGAGCATTCAAATACGAGCGTCGGTTGATGAATATATTGATGATTTTAACTATCTAGGTGTTGCGCCAAATGCTACTAATGGGTTTGACTCCAACTACGATGATCTTGAGCCGCCACTGGGACCTGGAAACAGTGTTAACCTTTATTTCTATCATCCAGAGTGGAATAATTTTTTAGGAGATAATTTCTCTAGTGACATTAGGCCTGAGATTGGACTAGAGGATACGATGCAGGTGTGGGACTTTCATTTTTGGTCAACAAATGATGGCGATGCGACTATAGAATTTGACGTATATAATGTTGTTGAAATGCCGATGATACTAGAAAATCTTGCCACAGGAGAGAGATTTCACCTAGGTGATCTTCCATCTCATTCTTTTTTTGCAGTTGCTGATAGTATATATCATTTTAGGCTCAGTGTAGGAGATGTGACCCCACCAGAGCTTGAACTCGGTTTGTCCCTTCACGGTCCTGCGATATATATATCCAATTACATATATCAATTATATTGGATGTCATCGGATGGTTTTTGGGTTGATTCGGTGATGATTATGTTTTCAGATGATGGTGGAACAACATTTGTTGAAGAATTATCTACAGATGAGCCGGTTAATATTTTAGATTGGTTAGTACCTGATTTTGATCTTGTCACAGATGCGATGTTTAAAGTTGTAATAAAAGACTACGCTGGTAACACCACTGAAAAAATAAGTGATCATACGATCACTATAGCTGGTGATAGCCTGTCAACTACTATTGAAGCTGGGTGGACTCTGTGGGGCGCTCCAATAAGCCCCGATAACGACTCTATGGAAGTTAACCTAGGGGATGATTTTTTTGATTACTGGGATACGTTTGACTATGTTGACAACGGATACACCTACAACGGTGTCTTAAAGGCTTCTGAAGGCTACTGGTTGGGGTCAACTCAAGATGCGACTGTTGATGTTGTTGGGACCCCAATTAATTTTGATTTCATTTTAAACCTGTCTGTAGGATGGGATCTAATCAGTAATCCTCTTGTTATTGATGTTGCCGCTGATAGTTTATTATTTATTAAAGATGGGGACACCAAATCTTTCAATGAAGCTGTAAGTGGGGGATGGGTTAATAGTATATATGGATTCAATGGTATAGGATATGAAATCGCTGGACATTTGTCACCATGGAGTGGGTACTGGATATCAGTTATCGAAGATGGGGTAGAGATGATAATGCCTATACACGCTCATCCTTCTACAGGACACAGAAATAGAGATAGAGAGGAAGGCTGGTCTATCGCATTTGAGGCCCAAACAGATGGATCCTATGATAATATGATGATCGTTGGCTATTCAGAGACTGCCACGGATGTATTTGACAATGAACATGATGCTCTCAAGCCTCCGATTCCTCCGGGACCTGATTATGTCTCGCTATTTACATCTCATCCTGAGTGGGAGCACCCACTGGGTAGTAGCTTTACAAAAGATATACGCTCGGAGGTTCCTGCTGGTGGGTACCAGGAGTGGGTACTCTCTGTAGAATCCAGTGAGCAGATGATCAATGTATCGTGGAGTCTGGAATCGATGCCGGATGAGTATGAGATTGGTTTTAGTAGTGATGGTGGGCAATACTTTGAGGATATGCGCAGCTTCAGCTCTCTCAGTTTATCTGTTGGCTCTGATCTTATTGTGAGGGTTGGGTATGCGGTACTTGGAGTTGCCGCTGATCAGATACCTGTTGATTATGCGTTAAAACAGAACTATCCTAATCCGTTTAACCCCAAAACTCAGATTGAGTATCAACTTCCCGTAGATGAGGTTGTAAGTATAGCTATTTATGATGTTATGGGAAGAAAGGTAAAGTCCCTGGTAAATGGAATTGAAAGCGCAGGGTATAAATCAGTTACCTGGGATGCGACCAATGAACTAGGGCTTCCGGTCGCTGCGGGTATGTATATATACACAATTGAAACAGGTAGCTTTAGGCAGATGAAGAAGATGGTCCTTCTAAAGTAATTCTACCCGCTTTCTTAATTAACAAAAAACCCCACTTTTGTGGGGTTTTTTGTTTAGTGTGGCTAATGTAGATTTATGATATATGAGACGATGTACCACGGTTCTTTGTTGTGTTTTATTTGCGATTTCCTTTGCAGAAAGTAATGGGCAATCATTTTGTGGAACATCTGAACTAGAGTATTTACCCGAAAATATAAGTGAGAGCCAGGATTTTATCCCCTCTAGGAGCGACTATAGTATCGGTCTGGCATTTCAAATAATTTATGGAAAATATGATGAGACTGATTTAAATATTAGTCTAACAGTAAATCAAAATTATGAGGGTTCGTCATTTGTAATGTCAGAAATGTTTTCAAAACACTATGTCATGGATGATATAATTAATTTTACTGAGCCAAATGAGACCATAGAGTTAACTATAAATGATCTGAAAGGACCTCACTATATAAGGGTATACGCTCCTGATACTAACACAACTGTTTCAGGATATATAACAGACTCAAATCTAGATACCATAATATCCTGGAGTGATATTGATTTTTCTATTTGGCAGGGTGAGTCTAATTCTTCAAGTGTATATATTCAGTTTGACACTGGTGCAGGTGAAGAAGACGTAGGTAATATATCAGACCAAGAGATTAATTCAATGGTGGATCGTCTTAATCTTAATAGTCAATTTTCAGGAATAAATTTTTATATTGATACAGTAAATCGTGTCCACAATAACGAATGGGCAGTTGGACTGGATATTGGTGATCAGACATATGAATCTGTTCCAGCTCTTTCGATTGATCCTACAGAGGTGCTTAATCTTTTTTCTATTATTGGTTTTAGTCACAATCTCGGCCTTGGTGGTGTTGGTATATTTCCTTGGTATCTGGATGTTTGGGACTCTGTTTATTACAGAGCAACGATTAAAAGTTTTTACTATACCGATCAGGCTGTGGTTGAAAGCAGGAGTCATGTTGCAGACCACGAGGTTGGTCATGCTCTGGGTCTGCTACATACGTTTAACTATGGATGTGGCTCAGAACAACATGGAGACTATGTTGATGATACACCGGTACATGCTTATGCCAATTGGGGTTGTGAGAGTGGAACAGATTCCTGCCCTGACGATCCTGGTCTGGATCCAGTAGATAATATTATGAACTATGTTTACTCTCCCGACTGCCCTATGATTCCTTTTACTCCTGGACAGGGCGTTCGTATTCAGTGGGCAATAAATAACTGGGTTCCTACTTTAATTGACACAGTGTTAAAAAGCACCTGGGATGTGATCCAAGACAGTATCTTTACACCAAACTGTATATCGTGTCATGATCACGGCTTATATTTTGCAGAACAGTCAAACTTAATTTTAGCTGAAGATACAGCATACCAGGAGTTGATTAACGTTGTTCCTAATAATGCGGCCGCTGCCGAAGACGGGCTTACTCTCGTTGGAACTGACGGAATAGTCAGTCTGTATAATAGTTTTCTATGGGAAAAAATTAATGCACAGGATTTTGAACATTTTTACGATGATCACCCTGAGTATGGATCGCTGATGCCTCTGGGAGTTGATTTTTTAACCAATGGTCAGCTTGAGTTTATAAGGCAATGGATCGTAGCCGGAGCTCCTGATTCTGGAGTAGTTGCTGATATTGATTTATTAAGTGATACCTCTAGGTTTACTCTGCCTGATTTTGAGCCTTTAGATCTTCCAGAAAATGGAATTCAATTACATTTGGGCCCGTTTGAAATAGCGCCCCAGTTTGAGCGAGAATTGTTTTATTTTTCAGAGATAGATACGAGCGACTTGATCTATGTAAACAAGGTCGAGATTACTATGTCTCCAGGGAGCCATCATTTTATTCTTTACACATACGATGAGGGTTTATTTGAAGAAACTCTCCTTCAGAATTTTCCAGAGTCTGATGTTTATAGGGACCTAAGAGATCTTAGCGGAGAAGAAAACATATCTACCCTAATTTATATGCCTTGGATGCGTTTCATTACAGGGACTCAGATTCGTTTTTTCCAGTATTCATTCCCAGAGGGGGTTGCTCTTCGTTTGGATCCGTTTTACGGTTTTGATATGAACTCTCACTATGTCAACTATACAGATGAGACAACCTATGGAGAGGTTTATACAAATCTGCACACAGTAAACTCATCAGAGGTGTCTCACGTTGCTGAAATATTACAGCTCAATAATACAGAATTCTCTCTGGCTCCTATGGAGACCACTGTTGTTAATGCTGTCTATTGGATTGGTGACGAGTTTGAAGGGTACGATGATCTAAATGTTTTTCAGCTTCAGTCTCATGCTCATCAAAAAAATCTAGAGTTCAGGATATACAAAATATCTGAGGTTGATCCAGATTATCGTGAGATGATATATATGGCTTTGGACTGGGAGCACCCGCCTATTATTAACTATGAGCCTCCTATTGTTTTTAGTAATGATGAAGGATTTGAGTTAGAGGCTGTGTACTATAACGACACCGAGGATACAGCCAAGTTTGGTTTTTTAAGTACAGATGAGATGATGATTTTATTTGGTTTGTTTTATCCGAACTCAGAGCTTAGTTCGGATAGTAAGAATTCGATTCCTCATGAGTTCAGTCTTAGTCAAAATTTCCCAAATCCGTTTAATCCTATTACAACAATTAGTTACGACCTGCCTATGGCAAATAATGTGGATCTGAGTATATTTGACTTGAGTGGTAGAAAAATAATTACACTTGTAAATCGTAAGCAGACACCTGGTAAAAAGTCGTTTACCTGGAACGGTTTAAACGATCAAGGAGAGAATGTAGGTTCGGGGGTCTATATTTATAGGGTTACAACAAATGATATTAGTCAAAGTAAAAAAATGTTGCTGATTAAATAAAAAGAATAATGATAATAGAAATATTTTTACCGCTTTCGCTTGTTTTTATAATGTTTACTCTTGGGATTGGTCTTACGCTTGATGATTTTAAAAATATTTTCCGTTATCCAAAAGCCTTTGCGGTAGGAATTATAAATCAGATGGTTTTATTACCGGTGGTTGCTTTTTTTATCTTATCCTTAATAAGTCTCCCTGGAGAGATGGCCGTTGGAATGATGATTCTCGCATGTTGCCCTGGTGGCGTTACATCAAATATGATTACCAAGCTTGCCAAAGGCGATACGGCTCTTTCAATCACTTTTACTGCTTTTGTTAGTATTTTAGCTGTAGTGACGCTTCCTCTTGTTGTTGGCTTTTCCATGGAATACTTTATTGGTTCTGATGCTCCCGAAATAAATATTCTATCACTAGGCCTTACTATGTTTTTTATTACAACGGTTCCGGTTACCGCAGGGCTTTATGTTAATACAAAATTCAAGAATCAAATTTCATCATTTACAGAATACGCAAACAAGATTTCGACTATTTTATTTGTTGTTATTGTTTTTGGAGCGCTGGCCAGTGAGTGGAACACATTTGTTAACAATTTTCAGAGACTTGGCCCAGCAGTTATTGCTTTACTTATAATTATGTTTTCTTTAGGATACAATAGTTCTCGCTGGTTCAAAATTTCACCAAAAATGGCTATTACAGTTGCGATTGAGTCAGGCATCCAAAATGCGACAGTTGGAATTACGATAGGTAGCCTGATACTTAGACAAGAGGGGGGGCTATCCGTGTTTAGCCTTCCTTCAGGCGTTTATGGAATAGTTATGTATTTTATTTGTCTTCCTTTTGTATTTTGGTTTATTAATAGGAAATAAAATATTTATCCAAGAATTGTCCCGTTTGCTATCTTTTCATCAGGAGACACAAGGACAACGTTTCCATCATTATTGTAAAAACCTGTTACCAGGCACTCAGACTCAAAGGGACCAATTTTTTTTGTTGGTAGATTAATGACAACTAGTACCTGCTTTCCAATCAAATTAGCTTTTGAATATAGTCCTGTTATTTGAGCGCTTGAATTTTTTATCCCGATACCATTACCCATATCTAGTTTTAATTTAAAAGCTGGTTTAATAGCCTCTGGGAAATCTTCTACATTTAAGATTGTGCCCACAGCAATTTTTACTTTTTCAAAATCAGCAAAATTAATTTTTTTCATTGTGCATACTTCCTACGATTAGTGTTTTATTATAATTATGCCCTATTAAGATAATTGCAAAATAAAATGTTAGCTATTTATAAATGAAAGTGTATTATTTTCTATTGATATATTTTTGAGAATATAAAATAATTTAGTTAGCCAATGGAATTAAGCAACAAGAAAACTAGTCTGACTCTTTTTTGTATTTTTTCTATTAATATTTTATTCGGTGGGTCAAATCCATTTTTGGGTAACTGGAGTATGGATCTAGAAAAAACCATATCTGAAAATCCAAAAATCAATAAAGAACAAAAGACTGCCTTAGAATACTATTCAAACCGTATTTCTATAGAGTTTTTTGACTCTGGAAATTTTTCAGAAAGGATTGGCTATGAATATTTCATAGAGGGAAAATGGACTAAATATAAAGATGATTTGGTTGTAGTAAGATGTGAGAATGATAGCCAGATAAAAAGCACCAGAGATAATTTACTTCAAAAAATTAAGCTTGCTGAAAATGATAAGAGAAAGAGAATCAGGCTCAAACAAAATCTTTATAGGTTGAATCGTTTTTCCGTACGTACCTATTATTTAAAAGGTGGTAATATTTACTCTAGTCATAATTTTGGCGGTTATGAACTAAATCTGTTTTTTCAAAAATGAAACAAGTTAAAACAGGTAATAATATTTCAGGTCTATTGGAAAATAAAAATAATATTTTAACGCTTTTTTTCTTTTTGATTTTCTTGATAATAAGCGCATGTGAGCCTGACCCTAAAATGGTTAGCTACGGAAGCAATGAGTTTGGCCAGTTAGAATTTGAGCAGACTAGCTGGGATGATGAACCTCTTCATGAAGGATATTTTAATTCATGGGCAGGAAAGGATTTTTCTATAGTATATAGGCAATCATTTGATGATTACTATGGTCAATATATGGATGAACTCATTTGCAAGGGTAATAATGACCTTGGGCAGTGCGATCTCCCAGTTGAATTAACAGAGTGGATCAATATGTACGGTTTTAATCAATGGACTACGAAAATTGATCTTGGCTTTAATCATGGAATAATTTCTATTGATACTACTTCCTATCCAGAATATTATACTAACAGGTGGCTAATATCCTGGGGTGATAACAGCTACGGCCAACTTGATTTCCCTGAAAATTTAGATACCAGCTACATTCTTCAGTTTGTATCTGGCGGGAACCATAATCTCGCTCTCATTGCGGATACTGTCTGGTTAGATACAACCGATGGCTGGGGCTACAGCCTGATTGACACGGTAAATATGAGTGTTCTTGCCTGGGGTGATAATCAATATGGTCAGTGCGATGTGCCTCAAAGATTTCAAAATATTTCAGATGATATAGATCCGAGCAGCTTTTTCATTTACGCTGGCGGGAATCATAATATTGTAGTTTATGACTCTCTAGGAATTAATAAGATGGCGGCCTGGGGTGATAATCAATATGGTCAGTGTGATATCTTAGATGAGAGCCAGTTAAATGGGCCCAATTACTTACTAGATCTAAGATTACCTGGTGCAGGGGGGTCAGTAAATTTTATTGAGCCTATTTACTGTGGCTATAATCACAATATTGCGATATTGGTTAATCCTAATGAAGACATATCTAACAGTCAAAACAATGATATCGACTCGTTATACATAATCGATGTTGAAAATTATAACTATTATTATACAAACCTTGTAGCACGGCCCGTCACCCTAGTTGCTTGGGGAGATAATTCATATGGTCAGTGTGATATACCTGATCTTCAGGGGCTGATTGAAGCCTTTGACGCTGGGGGCTATCACAATAATATAGCATTCAAAACTAATCACATATGGACACCAGAGAGTTCAACATTTCCATATCGAGATATCATTGGATGGGGCAAAAATGACCATGGGCAAAATAACTTCCCGATCAAATATTATATCAACACAAACACAGCACCGAGTTATGGACCCGGACCTGGTGGCCCTGGAGACAGTCCGCCAGAAATTACATTGGGTGGAGACCATTCGATCGTTAGAGGCCCCCAGATATACAGGTCGCCAAATATAGATATGAATTTTCTAGAGCAGTTCACTGGCTCTCTTGGGGATACGGTGTTTCAGACTATTACAATTCAAAATATTGGACCCGATACAGTTATTATTGACTCGGTAATTTTATATGGTGAAGAAAATACAATCGCATCCGCGCCTCCTTTTTTTCATAATTTTTCTGATCCTGAAACATTATGGTTTGAGGATGACTTATCGTTTGATGTCTACTGTATCTATGATACATCGCATAATAACTCTGAATATGCATATATGAGTATTTATAATAGAGGATGGTGGGAAGACACTACCATAATTAATTTGAATTCTTACTTTGCTCCCCAAGTTGCCTTAGATAACAATCTTACAATTTTTCGTGGCGGCTTCGAAGAAACTGTGTACCAGCCATTACTTATTAAAAATGAGGGTGCGGATACCGTTCTCATTGATAGTATAGTAATCACTCAATATTTAAATGGTGATGAACCACCTAATTTTGAACCAGGCTTCTCATTCGAGACCCTAGGTGAGGAAAATTATATACTGCCAAATGATTCTATTCAGATTTATTTTAGCGCAACCTTTCATTACTTAGATCAGACATCATTTAGTGGCAACCTGCGAATCTATCTAAGAACATATAACAGTATTACTTTGTCAATGGGGATGAGTGCAAGGAGATATCTTGGCGTAGGAGAGAATTTGTCTGTAAGCGACTACTATGAAAGTAATTTATATTACTGCAATGAAGGTCCCTGGTTATCAAGCAGTGAAGATTATTATTTTAGTTTAAATGATTTGATTAATAATCAGACAGTTACAAATGTGCATTATTTTGATTTGGGAGTGTTAGATACAAATTCAAATAGTGACTATTATTTAGATATTAATTCTTTAGGTAGTCATTTTGAAGATAATGATTTTTTTATTTCGCTATTGGCTATTCAAAATTGTGATAATCAGCCAGAGGAATTTCTCAATCGAGAAAATTTTATAATTTTCCGAGAAAACTGGTTTAGTCAACTTTTTCCACCTGATGCAGAGTCTGTAGTAATTAACCATAATAATGAAATTACTTACATAGATACGTTTGATCTGGATAATGTGATCAGTAACATTCAAATAGCGATTGATGATTGTGGAATTAATTGTCTGTCTGGGTCTGCGTTAACTATAGAGCCCAATATATTAGAGATTTCAATGCCAGCTGACCAAATAAGCGTAGACACCATTTCTATTACAAATACAGTCCCATATGATCTTAGTTTCAGCATGAATGCCGAAGCGGGCACAGATATTGCCACATCGATTTATTTTAGCGACCTAACAGGAACTGGTGGGGTAATGAGTGAGATGCAGATTCCGCTGGATACAATTTTCTCACCAGTTACTTTTTCATTTTGGTTCAAGCCTTCTATATCAAACTGGAGTGATGGACCAGAATTACCCTACACAACATTTATAGCTCCCCAAGCCAATGGTAATTTGAGCACCTGGGAAATTATTTTGGATGACAGCCAATTTTTTCCAAGGATAGGTTGGAAAGATGATGAGACTTATGTACTATCTGAGTCAGCTATTCTTCCAACTGATTGGTACCATGTTACTTTTGTACACGACCTTAACAATCAGACACTCAGTATTTATTTAAATGGTATTTTGGAAGGAACATTTACGATAGCTAGTGATTTATTCTCAGATAATATATTAGGAATCAACACCAGTGGCTATATAGGATTTCAAGGAAGACTATCCCAACTATCAATCTGGAGCTCAGCCCTTTCTAATTCTGAGGTTCAATCAATCTTTGATTTGGGTATCAATGCTGATTTAATGAATGATGAATTAGGACTTCCGGAAAGCACTATACTAGGATATTGGAAATTAAATGAGAATAATGGTGATATCGCTTTTGACTATAGTGGAGGAGAAAGACACGCACAGCTTATGGCAGTTGATTGGTCAAATGAATTGATGGCGTCTGATTTTCCTTGGATTAGTGTTTTAGTCGGTGGGAATCAAGACATAGGACCTAATGAAACCGCTATTGCTCTGCTAAATATTAACACTACTGATTTAGATCCAGGACTATATAATGGACTAATTACTCTCCTTCCTAACTACGGTCCTTACGATATAATTACTACAGTAAGGTTGGAGGTTACAGAAACATTAAATTTGGGTAGTAATCTTATCCCTGGAAGTTTTGCTTTACATCAAAATTATCCAAACCCCTTCAACCCTGTTACTACTATCAAATTTGATATTTCAGAGATTACCAATGTCTCTTTTAAGATTTTCGATTTACTTGGTAACGAAGTCTATAGAGAATTTTTTAGTAACATGGAAGCGGGTTTTCATACCATAAAATGGAGTGCTAGGAACAGCAATGGAGAGCCTGTATCAGCAGGGATCTATTTTTATTCACTAGATGCCGGAAGTAAGTTCTCAAAAACCAGGAAAATGATTTTGCTTAAATAGTATTCACTAATCTTTTTAATTAAATATTTTCTTTTTGTCTACTTCTATGATCTTTCCGTAGGTAGCTAGTTTTTCCATATCTATTTTTTCCTTATTTCCAACTACAGTAATCGTAAGGGGTCTGTTTTTTAAATATTTTTGGTAAAATTCTGTTAGATCATTAAAATCCAGTGACTTGAATAATTTGTTCTGGGCGATTCTGGGGTCCTCTGTAAAGCCTTGGTGTTTCCAATTTCGTATTGTTTTGGCTATAGACCTAAAATTTGGTTTCTTTGAATTCTGAGATTGCTCCAAACCGTTTTTTATTCCTTCGATCCATGATTCTCTTTCTGGCATATCATTAAGAATTGATATATAAGCATCTAAGGCATCAATAGTTTTATCGGACTGGGTCCCCACATATCCTTGAAAGTATCCTTTTCCACTTGTGTAATATGGATTTCTATAGGAGCCATATGCACTATAGGCTAGAGATCTAAATTCACGTATTTCTTGGAAAATCAGACCTCGACCACTAAAATATTTATTAAATGCCAGGGCTAAATTTCTATCATCCATGTTCATTTCTTCGCCCTCCAATAGTATATATAATTGACTCTGTATGGCTTTTTTATCATTATAAAAATATATTGTATTAGAATCTTTAAGTTTTAGTTCATCAATTACCGGTGAGTTCGAGGGTTTTAATTTATTTTTTATGTTCAAATTTGATTTTATTACATTTTTAACATAGTCTTTTTCTAGTGATCCTGTATAAAAAATGGACAACTCTACTTCCATTGCGTCCTTAATTTGTTCAAGCAGGTAATCAGTTTTCATGCTTTTAACATCTTTAATGCTTGACCTCCTAAGAAAGTATGAGTTTTTACCATATAGAGCGTAGTCTCTAAGCGCATTTCCTTTAACTTGAGGCTCTCGAGCCTCAAATCTTCTTTCAATTGTGCTTTCTTGAATTAGCTTTTTGAGTTTCTTTTTATCTTCTTTTCTAATAGTCATTGTATTAAAAAAATGCCCAACCATTTCCATAGTTTTTTTGTAGTGTTTATCAAATCCTCTTATATCAACACCGAAATAATTCTTTTCGCAGAAAAAGTTTACAGTTGCACCATATTTCTGCAGTTCTTCTTTAAATTGATTAAATGTCAGATTCTTATTTCCAATCATATTCCCAAGCATTGCGGCATACTTTAAATCAGGTTTTTCTCTTTCACCAATACCATACTCTAATCTTTTAGTAAAAATAGAGTTCATTGGATTTTTGGCATGATATAAGTGCCAATTCGTTCCTAGGTTATCATAAGAAATATCTTTATTAAAATCGATAGCATTTAAAATAATTTTTCCTTCATCCATTTCATCAATTTTAGAAGCGTAACTACTTTTTGAGTCGGCGTTAATTGGCTTTATCGGTTTGTACGGCGGTTTATCAAGTTTTGTTTTTTTTGGGAAACCAATTTTTGATTGAAAAACCAAGTAATTATTTTGAAAGTATTTATTTGCGACTCTAATAATATCCTGCTTGGTAATAGAATTTATTTTGCTTGGATAATCTAAAACATCTTGCCATGATTTATTATCATAGATCATTTGAAGTGCATATTGGAGCCTTGTTTCTTGACTCTCTAGCGTCGATTCATGAGCCTGTATCATCATGAGTTTGATAGATTCCAAAAATTCATCATCAAATCCTCCGGTCTTGACTTTTTGTATTTCTTCTAAGACTAATTTTTCAGCACCTCTAAATGTTTGGAAAATTAATTTTGGTACAAAAAAGAAAGCCACAGCTCCATGATCTGCACCTCCAAATCCGTTAATCGCTTGGGAACCAAGCAATTTATTTTCTATGCTTAATCTATCAAGTAGGCCGGTTGACGAGCTGTTGTTGAAGAGATTCCCAATGACCTGAATAATTTCACTATCTTCATGGCTCCCAGGTGGTACTCTGTATCCTATTATTCCAAAGCGGATTGGAGTCATTCTTTTTTTAACTAATTCACGACCTTTGAATGAGTCTTCATTAATTCTCACAAAATCGGGTTCTGGACCTGATTCCAGCTTTCCAAATGTTTCTTGGATTATGGGCTTAATAATATTTGGATCAAAATTCCCAGATAGAGCTAGGTACATATTATTTGCAACATAGTAGGTATCATAATAATCTTTCATTTTTTTCAAAGATGGATTTTTTAAATGCTCAGCTGTGCCTATCACTAGTTGCTGACCATAGGGATGGTTTTTAAAGAAGTTTCTAAAATAATCTTGGAATACATTCCTAAAAGTATTATCCATGGCACGATTTTTTTCTTCATATACAATCTCCAGCTCAGACTGGAACATTCTAAAAACAGGTTCCTGAAAACGATGACTATTAATGTTTAACCATTTTGTCATTTGATGATTAGGAAAAGAACTAATATACCCTATAATATCCTGGTTGGTAAATGCATTCACACCGGTACCGCCAAAGCCTTCTATTATTTTTGAAAACTCATTTGGTATAGCATATCTAGATGCTTTTATACTGAGATCGTTTATTTTTTTCTGGATCCCGTTTCTATCTTTTTCATCTTTTGTTTTTCCCAGTAGCTCATATTGTATTTCAATACTATCTAAAAACACTTTTTCAGATTTATAGTCAATAGTCCCGAGCTCTGTTGTGCCATTAAAGAGCATGTGTTCTAAATAATGAGCGATGCCTGTAGCATCTGGTGGATCTTGTTTAGCGCCTCCTTTAATGATTATTCCACCAAAAACTGTTGATGCATTATCATCATGGTTTAGCATTACTGTTAGACCGTTTTTTAGTTTATACGTTTCGAATTCTAGCCCAGTTTTTGAAAAAGATAGACTGGTGGTTATTAAAAAAATTTTTAAAAAATCTTTCATCTTTAAATTTCCTTTTATGTACTCAATAGGACAACTAAATAAAGGATGAAATAATAATATAAATTTAGATTTTTAAAAATAGAGATATTAGATATAATCTAAATACAATTTTTAAATACAAATTAAAATTTTAATGATGGTGTTATTTATAAAAATTATTATAATAAAAATTCATACAATTTGTTGCTTATATGGTTTTAGTATAACTCCGATTATTTATGAAAAAAATCAATTCCCTATTAGCTACAGTATAATTGATTCCTATTCAATCAGCGTAAAATATAAAAAAAATGAATCAATAAAAAACCTCACACTAAGGATAACAAAAAAATCTAGTAATGATTTTGAAAAAGCCCGTTCTATTTATCGTTGGATAACAAAAAATATTACGTATGATGTAGACAGCTATTTTAACCAAAATATTAGTCATGAATTGGTTGACCCTAGTAACGTTTTAAAAACTAAACAATCTGTTTGTTCGGGATATGCAAATTTATTTTATGAGATGGCTAGATCAGTGGGTATAAAGTCAGAGGTTGTAACAGGATTTGCTAAAGGTTATGGTTTCCAACCTGGGGACACTATTGATGATTCAAATCATGCTTGGAATGCAGTAAAGTTAAATAATAACTGGTATCTAATTGATTGCACATGGGGAGCTGGAAATATTGGAAAAAATAAGAAGTTTAATAGGAGCTATGTTGATTTTTATTTTTTAACAAATCCTGAGTATCTCATATATTCTCATTTTCCTGATAATGCTAGGTGGCAGTTATTATCAACCAAATTTTCCAAAAGTCAATTTTCTGAATTACCATATGTGAAGCCTAAATTTTTCACTAACCATATCAAATTTATTGGTAATCATAAAATAAAGTATGAAATCAAAAATGATTTGAAAATCGGTTTTAAAATAAATCCGAAAATTAAAATAATGAGCAAGCTTACCAGCAAGGATGATTTGGAGATTGAGGGAGCAGTGTTTATGGAGCCGCAAGGCGATAAAAAAAATTTCTTTGTAAGGCCTCCAGAATCAGGGGAGTATATCTTTAGTATATTTGTTGAGGATAATGCGAATATAGGAAAATATAATACCTGCGTGAGTTATTTAATAAAAACAGATGAAAACTATTTAAATAATAATGGCTATGTAAAACTCTGGTATGACTTTTTAGAACGTTACGATATAAAATTTAACACACCGCATCAATTTAAATATTCCATTAAAGAAGATTTAGTCCTGCATTATGATATAAATCCTAAAACAGAGTTGCTTTTTTCATTAAAAAAAGAAACTACAAATGAGAATATAGATGGCGCACTGTATGTAGAGCGTAGTGGAAGATCAACCCGATTAAGTGTTAGGCCAAGCGAGGCAGGAGTGTTTAGGCTTAATATGTTTGCAAAAAAAATAAAAAATAAAGAAAAATTTGATGGTTGTGCCGAATACCAAATTATTGTACCGAATAATTATAAAAAAAATAATGGTTTTGTAAAATTATGGGATGAAAACATTGAAAAATATCAAGTGCGCTTTAAAGATATTCATGATTATAGTCACACTATAAAAGATCGGATTGATCTTGAGTATTTATCTCCAGATAATCTATTATACACAGCAAATTTAACAGATAAAAGTGGAACTAAATTTTCTAGAAATGTTTTCTTTCAAAAAACTCAATCTGGAACTTCTTTATTTTTATCAAGCCCAGACAATGATGAATATAAGTTAATTGTGTTTGCGAAGTTCAAGAGTCAAAAAACCAAATATAAAAGCATAGCAGAGTACAAAATTTATGGGTCAAATAAATCTGATCCTTTCCCTTTGCAATATTCATCATATGGCGAGTTTGACGCTCGCTTGATTGAACCCATGGTCGGAAATCTATATAAAAATAAGAGCTATGATTTTATTCTAGAGATCAATGAAACGCCTGAAATAAGTCTAATACAAAATGGTAAATGGACAAATTTCTCAAAAGATAAAAATATATATTCTATAAAAAATCTAAATATAGGGTCAGGAGATATCCAAATAGCTGCAAAAAATAAGGGTTCAAGTCGTTTTACAACTATCCTAGAGTATAATGTATTTTAGTATATTATTTTTTAAATTAATTGAGGGAGATGTATTGAAAAAAATAATTTGCTTTTTTTTAGTCTATATTTTTAATGCTTGGGCATATTCTAAATCAATAGAAGAATATCAATTCGTTGCTGAAGATATTATTGATATTGCTATAGCAGACAGCACGGCTTACGAGAGACTCGGGTATTTGTGTGATACCTTTG